>JAESTH010000072.1 GCA_016763695.1 Alcanivoracaceae bacterium | reverse complement strand
ATTGTCTTGAGCCCATGGCGGTGATGGTATGACCCATCAATTGACATAAAGTGTGCTCGTGGCCACCGTTACTATTTGTTTCAATCTCCAGGTTTTTTCGGGTGCTGGCATCAAGGTGTAGAAACTCATTGAGCAGCTCTGTTTGTATGGGTTGAATATGTTTCATCAGCATTTTTTGGGTATGCTGTATATAATTAAACAGGCAACCTAATGCGTTGATGGTCAGTGATGCGCTTTCTATGCCAAAGCCTTTTAAATCATGAACCTTATAATGCTTAGTCAGGGTGATTAAGGCGGTGTCTTTATCATAATCCCATGAAGGTCTCTGGTTTAAAGGATATTGGTTGAGCTGTTCACACAGTGGGTGATTTTCTTCCAATAATAATTCACTGGGAGCCAGTCGTTCAATTTGTGCTAATAGTGTGTCCTTATCTGCTACTTCTATGACAACGATTCGACCAGAGCTTAACTCACAAGTGGCAATACCATAACCATTTTTGTTGCTATATACTGCTACCAGCAAACTCTCACTGCGGGCATCCATCAGGGCTTCTTCGGTAACTGTTCCTGGCGTGATAATACGCATGACTTTACGTTCAACTGGGCCTTTGCTGGTCTTTGGATCGCCAATTTGTTCACAAATAGCAATGGACTGCCCCATTTTTACCAACTTAGCCAAGTATGGATCAACAGAATGATAAGGTACTCCGCACATGGGGATAGGGTTGCCATTGGCTTTACCTCTATAGGTCAGGGTAATGTCCAATAATTTTGCAGCATCTATGGCATCTTGCATAAATAACTCATAAAAATCACCCATGCGATAAAACACCAACATATCAGCATAGTCGGCTTTTATTTTAAGAAATTGTTGCATCATGGGGGTATGCGTTGCTGTAGTTTTTGCTGTCATGAAATTATTGTTGATAAATTTTGTAAGATTTTAACTGAATTGCGAATCAATTGGGTGATAGAATACATAAAAATCAGGATAAATAATGAATTCATTAAAAAATATAGTTAAGTATGTAAAGAAACACAAGTGGGCTTCTATTTTAGTTGAAGCTGCTATCATTGTGCTGGTGTTGGTTCTCTTTTCATGGGTTCAGAACCGAGGTACCTTATCTGCCGATGGTAAAATGGCACCAGATTTTAATTTACAGTCTATTGCAGGTAAAAGCTACCAATTGTCACAACTTAAAGGCAAGAAGGTGTTGATATATTTCTTTGCGCCATGGTGTAGTATTTGTCATATGAGTGGTGGTAATCTCAATGCTTTAAGAAAGGCCCGAAGTGATGAAGAATTAGAAATATTGGTTGTGGGGTTAAGCTGGGAGTTTGAAGGAGAAATACAGAATTTTGCAAATGATTTAGAACTGACCATGCCTGTGCTTTATGGCACCAATCAGCAAATGATTGATTATAAAATAAAAGGCTTTCCAACTTATTTTGTTATTGATGAAGAGGGTAAGGTTATACATCGGTCTGTGGGGTATTCTACAGAAATAGGTATGAGATTAAGAACCTAAATTACTTTTTTGATTAGATGGAGCATGATAAGAAGGACGTTGACCATTCCTGATTTTATTGGAATGGTCATTTCGCTATTTTTTATGTGGCAGGTATCTAACCAATAAACCGAAATCTATTTCTTTTTGATCTCTCTGGGATATCTCAACAGGTATATCTACTATATGACCAGAACCAGGGGCATATTCCATTTTTTGACCTTTTTTACCAGTCATATCTTTGAGGTTAAAATCAATATTACCAGTAGGTGTCATCAACTGTAGATTATCGCCCACTAAAAATTTGTTTTTTACATCAACCTTTAACATGCCAGAATCTTTGTCATAATTCATGACTTCGCCAACAAACTGTTGTTTGTCACTGCCAGAAAAGCCTGTTTCATAGTTTTGAAATTCTTTGGGTGGATGACGACGATAGAAGCCTTCGGTAAAACCACGATTAGCTAAACCCTCAAGTGTATCCATCAATCCCATATCAAACTCCTTGCCAGCAGAGGCATCATCAATGGCCTGTCTATAAACCTGAGTAGTGCGAGCTGCATAAAAATGTGATTTGGTGCGACCTTCAATTTTTAGGGAGTCTATGCCCATATCTATCAGGGTTTTAACATGTTGTACTGCCCGTAAGTCTTTTGAATTCATGATGTAGGTACCGTGTTCATCTTCATAAGCGGGCATTAATTCGCCAGGTCTACCGTGTTCCTCCAATAAAAACATAGGATTATCGTCATCATTTTCATGCGGTCGATAAGTGTTGGGCTGATGTAAAGGGATGATTTCTCCTGTTGATGACTGGGTTGCTTCCATTGCGTTGTACTTCCAACGACATGAATTGGTGCAGGCACCCTGGTTTGAATCTCTGTGCGTCATATAACCTGACAACAAACATCTGCCTGAATAAGCGATACATAATGCACCATGAACGAACACTTCCAGCTCAATATCTGGACACTCCTGGCGAATTTCACGGATTTCTTCCAGCCCAAGCTCTCTGGATAATATTATACGGGTTAAACCCATTGATTTCCAAAATTTTACCGTAGCAAAATTAACCGCATTGGCCTGAACTGAAAGGTGCACAGGAATATCAGGCCATGTTTCCCTGACCATCATGATTAAACCAGGATCTGACATAATCAGGGCATCGGGCTTCATTTCGATAATCGGTGCTAAGTCACGAAGATATGTTTTTACTTTATTATTATGTGGAGCTAAATTTGAGGCAAGAAAGAACAATTTATTTTGTCTGTGTGCTTCTTTAATTCCCTCGGCAAGCCGCTCGGCATTTTTAAAATCATTTTCACGCACCCGCAAGCTATATCGCGGTTGGCCTGCATACACAGCATCCGCTCCATAGGCCAAAGCATATTGCATGTTTTTATAAGTTCCTGCTGGGGATAAGAGTTCTGTTTTTTTCATGGGAGCAATATAGACAAGAGTGGCAGATTAGTCAATATTTCAGCAAATTTTAACTCGCATATCAACAGCAACAATGTCTTTACCATTGCCTAATAAGGGATTAATGTCCAGTTCAGTTATTTCTGGTATGACTTCAATCAAGTGGCTGACTTTTAGAATGATGTCAGTAAGCACATCTAAGTCTACACCCTGTTGACCTCTTATGCCCTGTAATAATGGATAGGCTTTGAGGCTTTTCAATCTGAGAATGACTTCTTGCTTTGTGCAGGGGCACAGACATACCTTAATATCTTGTAATACTTCAACAAATATCCCGCCTAGTCCCATCATTAACAAATGCCCAAAACCCTGTTCGTAGCTAACACCAATAAAAAGTTCTAATCCCCGGTGCTGTTTTTGGATGGTTACACCAATTGCATCAGGGATTTCCATCATGGTTTTATAATGAGCAACAAGCAGTTCATTTGAGTTAATGTCTAATGCGACACCACCGACATCAGATTTATGTAAAGGACCTATTACCTTCATTACAATGGGGAAACAGAGCTTTTGAGCTGCCTGCATTGCCTGCTGTTCAGAATTAACACAGATTTCAGCCGCTCTTGGTATGGCTAATACATCCAATATGGTGTTATTGGCTGAAATGCTGAGGTAGCCTCCATTATTTCTATCTTCTTCTAATACAGATCTAATTTTCTTTATATCAATTATTTCATTTATATTACTGGGTTGTGTAGGGTTACCAGTAAAAAAAGATTCGCACAGGGCTTTACCTAAAGTCACTTCATCAGGGAAATTGACATGACCTTTGGATAAAAAATATTTGATTTCTTTTTCGGCATTAACCAATGAGGGTAATACCGGAAAAATTGGTTTCTTACACACATCCATTTTCACATTGAGCACTTTGTAGACATTTTCCACATCAAACAAACCAGGACTACCAAATACGACTATCATCGCATCTATGTAATCTATTTTATGTTCACAAAAGTCTATGATAATACCTAATTGTTCTGCTGTTCCTGTTGCTAAAAAGTCTATGGGGTTGGAGACGGATGAGCCAGTATGTAAGTACTCTAATAAATCATCTGCAACTGCACCTTCAATAATTGGTACTTGTAAACCACCTTGTTCTAGGGCATCGGTGAGCATAACGGCGGAACCACCAGCATGTGTGATCACAGCAATGTTTTTACCCGTTAGTTTTTTATATGAAAATACCGAGGCGATAGATATAAGTTCCTCTCTAGAACTGCAATATACAATGCCAGCTTTACGAAATAAAGCACGAGTGGCCAAATCAGATGTTGCCATGGCGCCAGTATGAGAGCTTGCAGCACGTGAGCCAGCACTTGTTGTACCAGATTTAATAGCGGCGATTCTGCATCCTTTGGCAATTAATGAGGCTGCATGTTTAAGTAATTTTTGAGGTTTAGAAATATTTTCTAAGTATAATAGTATCGTTTTGGAACTGGTTTTTTCATCAAAACAATTGTCTAGATATTCAACGAAGTCTTCAACACAAATTTGATTGCCATTACCCACCGAATAAACACTGGAGAAACGTAAACCCACCTGCATACCAGCTTCCATTAAAAATACTGCCGTTGCTCCAGAACTTGAAACAAAATTACAACCTTTTTTACTATCAAGTATAGGGATAGGAGTCGTAAAAACCCCATGGTAGTTTTTATTGATGATTCCAATACAGTTTGGGCCAACTAATGCGGCATTATATTTATTGGCAATAGTTATCATTTGCTCTTCGAGCTTACTGCCTTCATCATTTAACTCACTGAAACCCGCTGAAATAACTATAAATGCTTTTGTATTTTTATTTTTGGCTAAATCCTCAATGACTTGTGGACAATACTGAGCTGGGATAGCTAATATGGCTAATTCAGTATTGGGTAAATCTTCAATATTTTTATATGCTTTTAGGTTTTGAACACGACCTTCACGTTTGTTTACTACTAATAACTCACCCTGAAACCCTCCAGAAATAATATTATGTAACATCTTGCCACCTGCTTTTTTGAGATCATTGGAAGCACCAATAACAACAATACTTTGTGGACTAATTAGTTGTGAATTTATCATAAACATACAATTTTAATTATAAGTTTCACATTATAAAGATATATCAGTCTACCAAATTGATTGTGATCAAGAATTAATAATTAAATCGTTATTGGGTTTTTGTCTATTTTCTTTCTCTAGCAAACTAAAAAAGAGGTGCCCATATATTAAATACTACTGTTCTTTACCGATTACATAAAATTTCCAGATTAACAAGAGCAATTAAATAACAGCCATTCATGGTGGCTTTTAATCTCCCTTAAAAGCTTCCTTGTCCAATGTTTGAGTATTAAACTTACATAGTTAAATAAATACCGCGATATAAATCAAGAGTTGTGAGCTAGTCTCAACTTTATGTAGGTATCTGGTTTAACACCTATTGCCACTTCTTATATGTTTTTATCAAAAATATTAAATAATCTATGTGTGTTAAAAATGTAAATAGGTATAAGGTTATTCTTGTCTAAATGGGGAGGGGAATATCCTTACACCTATCTACAAGCTGGTAATGTTACTTAACTTTTCGATATAGGTTTCATGTCTACTGTTTTGTTTATATAAAGCTACAATTTTTACTGATAACCATCTTTT
The DNA here is from genome assembly GCA_016763695.1 of Alcanivoracaceae bacterium. Classification (GTDB taxonomy): domain Bacteria; phylum Pseudomonadota; class Gammaproteobacteria; order Xanthomonadales; family Marinicellaceae; genus NORP309. Next base: position 20,153 of record JAESTH010000072.1, on the reverse strand, counting down.
TGAGATGACTACGCCTAGTAACTGGGATTTGTCAATACTTTAAGTGCTATCAACATACTAGATAAAACAGATCGCGATATAAAATAATAAAACTAAAAACAACAGATGGAATTTTACAACATCTCCCAAAATAAGTAGCTACCAAATAACTAAATGATTTGTCCATTTAACTATTAGTGAGTTTTGCACGACTAGTATAGTGTGCTTAAAGGTTGAAAAAGCACCACTTTGTGATACATTGTTGATAATGATCCGTTTTACATATACTACCCAAACCTTATCATCACAAAGATATAGCCATTTATAAATGCTGGATGAGGAAGAGTGAATGACTCAAAATTATTAGCAAATATTAATTCTTCTTCACTAATAGTTACCTGTCGATGACCAAAGTGCCCGCTTCAAATATACTAATTAATTTAGTACTTAACGGCGATAAAATCTGCCTATAGATAAACCTGATTTAAGCCTTTCAATTACTATCTTGGTTGTTTAATTCATTACAAATTTATTTATTGTTTTTAGACCTACTATCACATGTTTGTTGATAAATTTTTGGAGACATTCCATATTGTTGTCTGAAGCATTTTGAAAAATAAGTAACAGAATTAAATCCACACTTATCTGCGGTTATACTGACCTGATAACCATCTTTGAGTATTTCGGTGGCTTTTTTTAGTCTATAATCTCTTAATAAATCCAATGGGTTTTTATCAATTAATGCTTTCATTTTTCTTTGTAACTGTCGATCGCTCACAGCCATCATGCTTGCCATTTGGGGGCGATGAAAATGTGGGTTGGTATACATGTTTGCAATCATATTCATAAATTTATCTATAAAAATTTGATCATTCTTGGGAAGACCAGAATTCATGGTTCCTTTGCCGGCCTTGATTGCAGCACCAGCCTTCTTTTTTAAAATATTGCGAATGACCAAAATGTTTTCTAATTGAATCAATAATTCATCAGCATCAAAGGGCTTGGTTAAGTACACGTCAATATTTTCTCGCCAACCTTTTATTCTACTTTTTTTGTCATTTAATGCGGTCAGTAGAATCAACGGGATATGTGATGTTCTGTTATCTGATCGCATAATGCGAGAAACCTGAAAGCCATCCATCTCTGGCATCATGACATCACAAACAATAATATCGGGCACATGCTTAATGGCTAGTGCTATGCCAGATTTTCCTCTTGGGGTTAGTAGGCAATAATATTGATGCTTTAGTGTTTCTGCAATATGTGTACGCATATCGTCATTGTCATCAATAATAAGTATGCTTTCATTGTTTTTATTTCCAATGAATTGTACCTGGCTTGTACTGCTTATATCACCAATATTTGCTTCTTTGATTATTTGGTTAATTAATATTTGGTTTGGCGGTGTGGTTTTTAGTGACTTATTAAAATCAATACAGTGAAATTGTACTGAAAAGATACTGCCTTTCCCCAAAGAGCTGGATACTTTGATGGTGCCGTTATTGACCTTTATCACTTCTTCTACCACAGATAAACCTATGCCAATTCCAGCAATATTATGGTGTGCATCAAGGCGTTTAAAACGGTTGAATATATCTGACTGTTGTTGTTTATCTAAACCACAACCTGTATCAGTGACCTCAAAATTTATATATTGCTCATGTTTATAAGAGCTGACCGTGACTGAACCGCCAATCTGGGTATATTTAATCGCATTGGATAATAAGTTTCCTAAAATTATATCAATACTGTCTTGTGTAGCACTGATTGCCGCTTCATCATTTTGCAGCAATGTTAAGGTTATATTTTTTGTTTCGGCCAATGATTGAAAGGAGGCTACTATGGTTTCAATACTGGTATGTACCTGTTGTGGAATAAAGCTGAGGTTTTTATCATCTGTCATCTTTGCTAACAGTAGTAGTTGTTCAATCATGGTTAATAGGCGATTGGCATTTCTATTAACCATTTGTAATGATTGGCGACTATCTAAAGAAAGATGCGATTTAAGCAGTTTGTTAATTGGCCCCAGTATCAAAGTTAATGGTGTCCGAAATTCGTGAGATACATTGGCAAACATTTCATTCTTTTTTTCTAATAAGGACTCAACAGTTTGTTTTTGAATATTGAGCTCTCTGGTTTGTTTTTTGACCTCGCTACGTAGCATTTTAGTTATTTTGGCATTGGCTTTGTTTTTCCAGTTTAAATACCACAACAGTAAACTAATAAGGCTTAATATATAAAGAGTATAAGCCCACCAGCTTAACCATGGGGCAGGTAGTACTTTGATTTTAAGTGATTTGCCAGTATCATTCCATACGCCATCTTTATTAGTACCTTTTACTCTAAAAACATAATCACCCGCTTTAAGGTTTGAATAACTGATTTTTCTGTCATCGGCATTAACATAGTTCCAATCTGGATCCAGTCCATCCATCTTATAGGCGTATTTGTTACGCTTAGGATCGGCTAAATCAAGTGCCGCAAATTCAAAGCCGATGACGTAATCTTTGTGGGTTAGTGTTAATTCCTGTAAGTTGTTAATGGGTTTATTAATTATAAAACCATCCTGTTTAACTCCTGTTTGCACGACTTTACCGAATCTTGTCAGGTTGGTTAGTACAATATTTGGAGCTATGGTGTCTATTTTTATATCTTCTGGATAGAAAGCGTTGAGGCCGTTGCGGCCGCCAAAATATAATTTACCCGAGTCAGATTTAGTAGCAGAACCCAATATAAAAAAGTCTCCTTGTAAGCCATCACTCTTATGAAAAACATGGGCTTGATCGGTTTTCGTATTTAATTGAACAAGGCCATTATCCGTGCCCATCCATAAGTATTTATCATCATCGATTATGCTAAATATACTAAGCTTTGGAGACATTCCATTTTTATTATCATATCGAGTGATCAAATCACCATTTTCATTAAATTTAAAAAGTCCATGTTTGAGTGTTCCTAGCCATAGATGCTGACCATCATGATAAATGGAGTTTACCTTTTTTGTCGGTAATTGCGCTTGAATTTTGCTGTAGATTTTATAAATACCTTCACTGTTTAATACGGCAAGCCCATTATCTGTGGCCAGTAGAAACTCATTAGATGTTATTTTAATGATTTTATAAATATCAGCATTATTGAGGTTTTGTTGAATGGCTTCAATTTTCTTCAATCTACTGCTAGAAAACTGGTAAAGTCCATTGTTGCTACCCAGAAGGAATTCATTTGGGCTGACTTCAATCATATGATAAATAATTGCATTTAATTGGGCCTGAAATGAACTGTCAATCAGTCCAGTGTTTTGGTCAATTTTATAAAATGCTTTATTGCTTGTAATCCAGCGGTTATTAGAAGAGTCTTTAAATGAAAACAGTGGATGATAAGGATTAAATACATTCTGGTTATTAGTATCAAAATTGTGTTTGACGCATTTTTTTTTAATTGTATTAAACTCTATCAAGCCTGAAACACTTGATATCCAAAGACTGTTTGTATCTACGTCTATTCCGTGAAATATGGGTGAATCAGCACAGGCTATACTGCTTGCTGAACGATTTTGTAAACCAAATTTTACCGAATGTGTATTAAAATAACTTAATCCTCCATGAAAAAAAGAAAGAAACATAACTCCAGAGTCATCAATGATCATTGATCTAATTGCGTTACCAGAAATTGAAGAGCTGTCAACTGAGTTATATTTATATTCAGTTATTGATGCATCCTGTTTTGAAACCCTGACTAAACCTTTTTTAGTTGATCCCAGCCAGATATTATCATCATCAATAGCAAAAGCATCAATCCGATAACTAATGGATTGTTTGGAATAGGGCAGAAAGACAGTGTTATTATTTGTTCTTAAAAAGACACCCAGATCTGTACCAAGCCAAATATTGGCGTCATTGTCCTTGTAAAGTGCATTAATATAAGTGCTTTTTAGTCCTTCGATTTCTTGCTTTGTAAAAGTTTGTGTTGTTTTATTAAAGGTATAAACTTCGTACTGAGTGGTTATTAATAATTTCTGCTCCGAAATTTCTACAATACCAGTGATCATAACTTTATTGTCTGAGGACTGCAGGCTAGGCAATGGAAACTTTTGCACCCTATTTTCTTTGGAAATAAAAACCAGATTGTTGTATGTACCAACCCATAAACCTGCCGAGCCCTCTATTATTTCGGTAATATGTTTTGGTGCATCTATGTTGTTGGATGAAATAAATGGTTTGACTCTATGATTAATTAGTCTATATATTCCGTTTCCTTTTGTGCCAATCCACAGAGTTCCAGTACTGTCGTTGAATATTTTTCTTACGTTATTGACATTTGTAGCGGGATAAAGATCACTTGCAGAATTTATTTTATATCCATCATATATAAATAAACCAGAATTACTCCCTATCCATAAATAGCCCTGCTGGTCTTTTGCAAGTGCCCAAATGGTATCGGATATGGTTACATCCAGACTCTGGATTTTTTCAAATTTAATTTCTGTTGCGAACAGGTGAATAGGTTGCAACAGAATATAAAGAGATAACAGCAGTTTTATAATATAAGTATTAATGATAATTAATGTATATGATATGAAAGAGGCAAATAATTATATAATAATATTTAATATCATTGCCAATAAAATCTTCTCATCAGCTATTTATGTGAGTAAATATAAATCAATTGACTCACATAAAGGCTGTGAAATAACAAATCAGAGCATGTAAACTTAAATACAGTCGATCATTTTAAAAAGGATTGCCACCTCCACCCAATCCCCATCTGCATGTATGGTCAAGTTCAGAATATTGGCAATTCTGTGGTGGGGTATAGCATAAGTTCATAAAGCCATTTGGCCCTATTTGAGGTCCACATTCGATTGGTTCTGGATCGGGGACATCACAGTGAGCTTGTTCTGGCAATTCTGGTTCTGCCAATCCTCCCCATACAATATCTTCGGCCGTTACTTCATTTAATGGGTGCTCATATATATTGCTAAATGGTGGGCAATGTTCGCCTTCCATAACTACGGCATATTTATAGGCTGTTAAATAGATTAAACCATGTTTACCTAGTGTAGATTCCTGGTGTATACAATTATAAAACTCGGGCTCTGTTGCTTCACCTGGTAAAGTCCCCAAGGGATTTTCAGGGTTGCCTCCGGGTGTTGAACTGGCATAACTGGCTGTAATTGTTGATAGTATAAATGCAATAAGCGTCATTTGTTTTGTTGTTTTCATTTTTTCCCACAAAGTTAAAAAGTACCCTCACTATAAGGATTTAACTCGGGTGAAACAAGGGCTTGTCCTAATTTTTCAGGTTTTTGTCCTAAATATTTACGACTAATTTCGTATGTCGGATTGTGGTCATTAATTTATTGAAAATCTGGTAAAATTAATGTAGCTGAGTAGTTTATAAAATCCGTGTTTGGCAAGCAACAAGGTCACACTGAGACATTGTTGCCATTGCATCGGTACACATTGTTGCATGAGATGTCTGAGGTAAAATAGCTGCTAATAGGGTAGCCAGTAAAATAAAACTTTTGATTTTCATAATTTTCTCCAATTAATGATTTTTAATGCGATTTAATAAGTTAAACCGTCGAGTCATATCTTAGTATGGAGATAATAATTTCAGTGAGAAATCTAAGGACAGTAATATGAAAATTAAGGCCGATAACTTGAAAGGTTAAGACAAAAGCAGGAAAAATGAGGACATTGTAATAGGCATGAACAGTGTGCAAATATCAACAGCACAATATGGTCAGATGGGAAGTAAGATGTGTATTGAGTAATGTTTTATTAAATACGACTTAATAGTTATTCTGATAAAACTTTTAAAACACAGGATATGGCTAAAAAATAATTTTTGTAATAATTTTTGTAATAATTTGTATAAATTCGGGTCTAATGTAATCTCTTAAAGGGCTTCATTTAATAAAAAAACAACAAAAAAACAACAAAAAAAGAATAAAAATTGGAGATATTATGAAAATAGGGTTAAACAAAAAAATATTGATAGCAGGCTTGAGTATGATACTCGTATTCACAATGTTGTTCTGGGAAAGTAATAAGGCAATAGAGCAATTAACTGATGATATTGTCTTATCTAATCAACTGAGTAAATTAACTCAGATAACTACATTGCTAAAAAAATCAGCCGAACAATATGATATAAATGCTCCAAGAGATTATGACTCATACAATAGGGATGTGAAAGTCTATTTTCAAAGCTTAAAAGAAAATTTAAATACATTATCAGTTTTGGTCGAAGAAATACCAATTCAATATTTCAATCGAAATAAAATAACCAATATTTTGTTGAAAAGTAGTCTTATTGCCGAAAATAATAATGCTTTTAATAAATTGTCTTCCAGTTACATTGTCTTCAATAAAATGTTTTGGGAAAAAATTGGATCTAATTTAGGCGAACCCAGACTGGAATGGGCTAATAGTTATATTCTGGAAGATGAATCAAGTTTTCTATATTTGTCAGATCAAGCGAATTTAAAGTTTCATAAATTGGTGATTTATCAACGTAAAGCCACACAGTGGCTTATTCGGATAACTGGTATTACTTTTGTTCTGTCTCTTTTGATGTTGATTGTTTGGTTCAATCAAAGTGTGGTAAAAAGAATAATTAAAGTGGCTCATGGTTGTAGGAAAGTTGCCAGTGGTGATTTTGGTTATCAAATATCGGATAAGGGCTCTGATGAAATTAAAGATCTAGTTCAGGATTTCAATCATTTATCTGGTGTATCAAAAAGTATTTTATCGTTGGTCAATAAACTACAGATAGTAAAATCCAAGCAGGCCGTGGTTAATATAATTTTACGGGAAACACGTGACATTATTGTTGGTTTGACGAGTTTATACTTGATCACCAAAACTGAAAATATTGCAACTGTTCAGTTAATGAGTCCTGATATTGATACCGATAGTTTTGTGGGTAAACAAATTTTAGAAGATGACAGCAGTATTAGTTGGAAAAATAATACTACTTTAAATGAGTTACAAATTGATGATACTTTTTTACACACCGTTTCAAATAAAAAATCGAACTTCATTAAATTTCTGTTTCATAGAAAAAACATTAAATCTACACTGATTATTTATTTAGAACACAAAGGCCAAACTGGTTTTTTAATTTTCGGAAAGCAAATGAAATCTGGTTTCAATGAGCAGGAAATTAGTATTTTATCGGGTTTGAACTCGTTGTTTGCCACTGCCATTTTAGCTGATTGATCTAATATTAAATTTCAAAAAACTGCATTTAAACCTTATAAAATTAGGAGTTTGTCTTATGATAAACTCCGTTTTTTGTATTTTAATCTATATTTTATAACCCACAACAATTGTTTTAACAAAATGGGAAGGCATTAGCAGGATGTTTAAAAATAGAAAGTCTACTGCATAAAAGCTGGATTTATGCGTATCATCCGTGATACTTACCACTGCGTGGCTTGCGTGAAAATTCTTTCCAGAATAATTTTTGGAGCTATTTCCCGCTTATTTTTGTTAAATACAGTGACTATTTGCCTTAAATCAGAGAAAAAAATAGCCCTCAAACCAGCTGTCCTTGCTTACACTTTCTATTCTCGGACTGCCTCCTAGTATTACGCTCTAAATAAAGTTTGATTGATAACAAAATCACGAAAAACCTGAGCAACAGCGGGTAAATGGTAAGATTTGCGATTGACAATGTACCATTGTTTAATGATGGGAAACTGGTCAACGTCTAATTGAACTATGCTGCCATTTCTTAAGTTGGATCTGGTGGTGTGGATTGAAACAACACCTAATCCCAGCCCTGCTTCAACACACAACTTAATAGATTCATTATTGTTGATGGTCATGTACTCACTCAACTTTAGATTGTTAGTGTTTAATAAAGAATTAAATGCTAACCTAGTACCAGAGCCTTTTTCTCGTATAACAAAGGTGTGTTTGCATAGTTTATTTAAGCTGATGTTAGTTTGATCCTTGAGTTTATGGTTTGCAGGAGCAATAACTATTAGCGGGTTTTCTTTTATAACGCTAAATTCAAGATCTTGATCTAGTGGTGGTTTTCCCATTAATACTATATCAGCAGTTGAGTTCTTTAAATTTTCTAAAACAGTATACCTATTATTTACTTCAAATTTAATTTTAATTTTTGGATGCAGAGATAAGAATTTTTTAATAGTATGTACTGCAAAATGACTTAATGTGCTGGCAACAGATATATTTAAGGTGCCACGTTTGACTCCTTTAAATTCCTGCATTAACTCTTTGGCTGCATATAATTCATTTTTTATGCGTATACAATATTTGAGAAACTCTTCTCCTGCCTGGGTTAAACTTATTTTTTTTCCTATGTGATTTAATAATGGTAAATCGATCATGTTTTCTAGTTGTTTCATTTGCATGGACACAGCAGGTTGCGTCAGAAATAATGCATTGGCAGCTTTAGTGATGCTTAAGTGATTGGCAACTTCTATAAATATATTTATCTGTCTGAGGGTGATGTTCATAAGAATTATTTATGCTTCATATAAAATAACGTTACTTTTATTTATTGTAACTTTGATTTACTATAGATGCAACTTTTATGAACGACATAGAATCAGTAAAATATTGAGGAAAATATTATGGCATTAGATCAATCAAACAGATACGCAGATTTATCATTAACAGAAAATGAGTTAATCAAAGGTGGTAACCATGTGTTGGTTGCTTATAAAATGAAACAAAAAGAAGGTTATGGAAACTATCTGGAGACAGCCGCTCATTTTGCAGCAGAATCTTCAACTGGCACTAATGTTGAAGTTTGTACTACAGATGATTTTACCAAAGGTGTTGATGCTCTGGTTTATGAAGTTAACGAAGCAACAGAATTGATGAAAATAGCTTATCCCGTTGATTTATTTGATAGGAATATAATTGATGGTAGAGCTATGATAGCTTCTTTTCTAACTTTGGCAATTGGTAATAACCAGGGAATGGGAGATGTTAAACATGCAAAGATGTTTGACTTTTATGTGCCGCCTAAATACTTATTATTATTTGATGGTCCATCTACATCTATTCAGGACTTATGGAGAGTGTTAGGACGGCCAGTTGTTGATGGTGGTTTTATTGTTGGTACCATTATCAAGCCAAAGCTTGGACTAAGACCTCAGCCATTTGCTGATGCTGCCTATGACTTTTGGTTGGGTGGTGACTTTATTAAAAATGATGAGCCACAGGGTAACCAGGTGTTTGCACCATTAAAAGAGACAATAACCAAAGTTGCAGATGCCATGAAACGCGCACAGGATAAAACAGGTGAAGCCAAGCTGTTCTCGGCAAATATCACAGCTGATGACCCTGCGGAAATGATAGCACGTGGCGAATTTATTTTAGAAACATTTGCAGAAAATGCATCTCATGTGGCGTTTCTAGTAGATGGTTATGTTGCTGGCCCAACGGCCATTACAACAGCAAGAAGAAATTTTCCAGGACAATATTTGCATTATCACCGTGCAGGACATGGTGCAGTAACATCACCCTCTTCAAAGCGTGGTTATACCGCATTTGTGTTAGCGAAAATGTCAAGATTAATGGGTGCATCAGGTATTCATGTCGGAACCATGGGATATGGAAAAATGGAAGGGGAGCAGGATGACAGGGTTATTGCTTATATGATTGAGCGCGACTCTGTTGAAGGCCCGTATTTCCATCAGGAATGGTTAGGTATGAAGCCAACTACGCCAATTATTTCAGGTGGCATGAATGCATTAAGAATACCTGGATTCTTTGAAAATATAGGCCATTCAAACTTGATCATGACTGCTGGAGGAGGTTGTTATGGGCATATTGATGGCCCTGCTGCAGGTGCAATGTCAATGAGACAGGCTGAAAGGTGTTGGAAACAAGGGGTAAACCCCATTGAATTTGCCAAAGAACATCAAGAGTTTGCCAGGGCATTTGAGTCGTTCCCAACAGATGCTGATAATTTACACCCAGGTTGGAGAGAAAAATTATTATAGTATAGCCTCAGCATAGAGCGAGTGCTTGATCTTTATAAAATACCGCATCAAAAGTTGCGGTATTTTATTGTCAAGCCATTAAAAGGATTTAAATAAGCAAGTATTTTTAATTATTATTCTGGTAGCAAGACTATTTTTTAAGATAAACATAAATATATGTATAAAAAATTGTAATTAGAGCAACAAGGAGTAGAATATAGATGAAAAGAGATAGCCAACAAAAGAATCATTTACGGTTCTGTGATGTGTTTATCATATTAATAAAATTTTACTGTTTTATTAATAAACAGTCAAATATAAAATAATTCCCCAAAATTTGGATATAAAATGAAAACTGTATTAATTTTCGTATTTTCAATTCATATGCTCTCTGTTTATGCTCAAACAGATGATGAAACGGCGAATCAAGATAACAAGCCTTCGTGGTCAGAAAAAATGCCAGTGAGGTCAGATACACCAGATTTAAACATGGATTTTGAACCTGATACAAATCTGGATCTTGATATGGGTATGACTCGAGAAGCGTTATTTGATTCAGATGAAGATGATGAAGATACTGTAACTGTAAGGCTTGAGCCAGAAATTTCAGAGGCTAGTAAATTAGTGGAACAGGAAAAAGCTGATGAAATAGCCAAATTAGCAGAACAGGAAGAAAATGCTGAGAAGGAGAGGATCGCAGAACAACAGAGGATAGCCGAAGAAAGACAGAGGTCTTTAGATAAGCTAGCAGCAGAACAACGTATTGCTGATCAATTAGCTGCAGAAAAACTTGCAGAAGACAACAAAGCAGAGCAGGAAATTACCGATACACAAGATAATAATGATCAGCCAGAAGAAATAAAAGCAGAATTTAAATGGAAGAAAATTAAAAATGTATTGCCCAGCTATCCAGTAAGAGCAATAAGGAATAATACTGAAGGGTGGGTGTCTATAGAACTGACGATCTCACCAGCTGGTGATGTGATAAGCGCCCATGTGGCCGACTCGTTTAGAAATCTCAAGGTTTTTGATAATGCTGCGCTAAAGGCAGTAAAACAGTGGAAATTTGATCCGCCATCAAATTATGGAATCGACACAAATCAATTAAAAGTTGTGAAAATCGCTTTTAAGTTATAAATCTAAACACAATGAATTAAGTTGGGGGATTATCCGAGAATAGGAATCGTAGCGAAGGAAAACTGGTTTGAGGGCTACATTTCTGTGATTTAAGGCAAATAGTCACTCTATTTAACGAAAATCACATAAAAATAGCTCTAGGCCCAGCTTTTTTGCAGTAGACTTTCTATTTTCGGACAGTCCCCTAGTATAAAATTTATTTTTTTAATCATCATAAATAATGAGATATTACGCAGCAACTATTCAAACAGACTTTCCAGCCCCTAAATCCCGTAAAGAAATCAGCAGTAGATGTAAGTCTATGTGCAATATGATTGAAAAAACAGTGCTGGGATATGAACCTTTTTTTGATGTGCGATTATTTGTATTGCCAGAGTTTGGTCATCAAGTACCCATTTATCCAGAAGCACAGGAAATCCATCAAAAACTTGCGGTAGAGTTACCCAACAAGCATACAGACAGATACCATAGATTGTGTAAGAAATATGGAGTTTATATACAGACTGCCAGTTTTTTGGAAAAGGACAAAAAGTATCCAGGTCATGTCTTTAATACAACGTTGTTAATTGGCCCACAAGGGATTTTATCAAAATATAGAAAAGTAAATACCTGGATTCCATGGGAAGTACATACTTCACCAGCAGATTTGCCTGATTACGATTTGCCATTATTTCCTGTAGTTGATACCGAACTGGGAAAAATAGGGGTAGCTATCTGCTACGATTGGCTTTTTCCTGAATGTATCCGTGAAATTGCATCACAAGGAGCTGAAGTGATTAATAGGGTATCTGCGTATATGGACCCATGGGGTTCAACGGCTCCAATGGAATGGTGGAGTCTCATTAATAGAACCCGTGCCCTAGAGAATATGGTTTACGTAGTTGCGGCAAATCAAGGGGCCAGTTTTAAAAATTATCCTCCATTTAGTTGGCCAGGAGGGTCTATGATAGTCGATTTTGATGGTCGTATTCTTGCAACTGCGGGTGAAAGTTCGGGTGAAAAAATTGTGATTGCTCCCATAGATATTGATGCCATCAGAGCAGAGAAAAAAAGAAGAAGAGGCCATGATACCTGGAGCCATTATCGTAACACTGCCTATGCTTATCATCATAAAACACGTTTTCAGGTTGATCCTGAAATCCCCTCAATAAGCAGATTAAATCACAGAATAGAAAATGCAAAAAATAAATGATAGACTTATGATCAGATTGAAATACATGACAACAATATCGCTAATATTATTGATATTGATTTCATGTAGTAATGAACAGCTTGCAGAATCAACAACAAATGAGAATCTACAAAAAATTTCATCGGCAGCCATTATTTTGAATAATACAGGTGTTGGTCAGATGGGTTCTTTTGATTACAATAAAGCAACTTTGACGTTTGAATATTTGCTTGAACAAAACCAGAGCTGGAACCTGGCTCAACAAAATTTGGCTATAGCCCTACTCAACAGGCAAAAACAGGGGGATGAGGATCGGGCCATGTCTATTGCTAAAAACCTGATCCGACTAGATCCTAAAAACTTAGTTGCACAATATATAGTTGCTATATTGCAATTTAATCAGGGGTTATGTGAACAGGCGCTGCCTCGTTTTGAAATAATTGTGCAGGCAGATACAACTGATGCCTATGCTTTATATTTTGCGGGTCAGTGTTATTTACAAAATGGCAAAATGGAAAAGGCGCTTAAATATTATCAAAAAGCCATTGAAGTAGACGGTTATCTTCGCAGTGCTTACTATGGGAGTTTTATGGCAGCACAAAGACTGACAAAAAATACCTTAGCCGAAGACATGCTTAACGCTTATCAGAAACTAGATGCAAATCCCAAAGCTCGATTGGCTGAAATTAAATATACCAGAATGGGGCCAAAAGCCAGTGCTCAAGTGTATCTGGATGGATCTGAAAATAATATTAACTCAGAACATAAAGCTATAGCACCATTTTTTAATGCTCCCAGGCCAATATTATTAAAGGGTATTGATGATATAGAAAACATAGGTATGGTGAATTTAATGCAAACAGAAACAGCTCAGCTGTACATTGTTGCAAATAATCAACTTAAAATCTATCAGGGAGTAGATACAGATACTGCAGAATTAACAAAATATTCGATGAACTTAGGGGCGGGTACTCATAAAATAGCCTGGGGCGATATAAATAATGATAATCACATTGATGTTTATATTACTGGTAAACAAGATCAACTGTATTTACAGACTGAGTATGGCTTTGAGAAAGTTAATATGCAGGATTTTGGACTGTCACAATTATCTTCATCTGCTGTTCGTTTAAGTGATGCTGACCATGATGGTGATTTAGATGTACTGTTATTATCTGATTTGGGCGTATTTGAAATATGGAACAATAACCTCAACAACACTTTTACGGCATTATCTACTGAAATTTCATTACCATCTTCTGCTGGTTTTGTGGGTATTTTTGTCCATGATATAGATAGTGATAGAGATACTGATATTATATTACTGGCAGAAAATCATATATCAATATTATTAAATGACAGAATGTGGAGTTATGAAATTCTCGGTCTGGAAGAATATAAATCGGATATTATTTCACTGACATTTGCAGATAATAACCTGAATGGTATACCAGAAATAAGCTTACTGTTTAATGATGAGAAAATCATAAGCTTTGAGTTTGATCGAAGACAAAAAAAACTTCAGGAAACACAGCGAATTATAGATATTAAGGCAGATAATATGTTGCAAATTGATATTAATGGCGATTCTCAGGGGGAGTATCTGCTGGTAAATGCTAAGGGTCTAAAGATATTAGGCTCACAGGGTGAAATACTTGAGCAGATATTAACCAATAATATTCGGCAGATAAAAGTGATTAATACGGCTAATGGTCCAGAATTACTGTTGTTAGGCAATAACCAGAATAACCAGAATAACCAGTTAATGCATATTACTGCCAGTGCAACAAGATCGCCTTTTGTGTTGCTTACTTTGTCTGGTAAGGAAGATGGTGCTAACTCCATGCGTTCAAATTATTCTGGAATAGGCACAAACTTAACAGTTCATAATCAGAGTTTTTATTCAATTGCGGATAGTTTTCATAATTTAACAGGACATGATCAGGATTATCAGGCCATTACATTGGCTGCTGGAGAAAATCATAAGATAGATTTTATCGAAATTCAATGGTCAGATGGTGTTTATCAAACAGAACTAGGATTAAATGGTCAAAGGCATCACAAGATCACCGAAACGCAGAGGCAATTATCAAGTTGCCCAGTTATTTTCGCGTGGAATAACGGCCAGTATGAATTTATCAGTGATGTGCTGGGAGTCGGAGGCCTGGGTTTTGCCGTGGGTCGTAATGAATATGGTGTTGCTAGACCTTGGGAAAATTATCTATTAAATGATAAGCAATTAAGTGCAGATAAAGGCGTGTTTAAGCTCCAGTTTACCGAGCCGATGGAAGAGTCAGCCTATTTGGATGAGTTGCAGATTCAGGTGATTGATGTGCCAAAACAGTGGTCAGTCATGTTAGATGAAAGAATGATGATCTCAGTGCCAGTTGTGACTGGTGAAACGTTATTCTATCAATCAATAATAAACCCAGTACAGGTAGTCAACAAGTTGGGAAAAGATGTCACTGAGTTGGTCTTAAGTACAGATAAAAAAGCCATAGAGATTGATAATCAAGATCATAGATTTTTAGGGTTGGTTGATGAGCAAGTCATCACCATGGAGTTTTCCCAAGAGTTGCAGGGTGATTACCATTTTATAATGAATGGTTGGGTTGAATATGGCTACTCCCAGACCATGTTTGCAGCTTGGCAGGCAGGAGTGAAGGCACAAGCACCCACACTTGAATATAAAGAGGCTGGAGAATGGAAAGTGCTATTGTCAGAATTTGGTTATCCAGCAGGAATGCCAAGAGCAGCAACAGTGCCTGTTACAATACCTGTAGCCACCAAATTTTTAAGACTGACAACCAATATGGAAATATATTTTGATCAACTGGGCTTGTTTCAAGCTGCTCAGCCTGAGTCCATCAGGCAATATGATTTAAAGTTACAAAAGGCCCGCTTATATCAATTGGGTTTTCCTAAGAGAAGTGATAATACACAGCGTGTTGCTGATTATCAATTTGCTGAAAGGCAGCCTTTTTGGGACACAAGATATATGGAAGGTGCTTATACGCAATTGGGTGATATTACAGAACTATTAAAGAAAAAAGATAATGCTGTGGCTATTATTGGAGCTGGCGAAGCAATAGAATTGTTGTATTTAGATGATTTGCCAGAAGTGGCTGAAAACTTTGAAAGATATTTTATGTTACAATTTAAAGGCTGGGCAAAAGACATGGATATATTAACCCAAAATGGTGAAACATTGGCACCAATACCTGTTAATGGTACCATCTCTAAAGAAGCCCAAGCCTTAAATCAAAAATATAACAGCAGATTTAAAGCGGGTAAATAAAAAATGAATAATTTCGAAAATAGTCAAGGCAACAATAAAAATATTGGTCAGAGCAAGTCTAAACTGGCCGTTGGGCCAAAACTAAAAATAGTTCTCACATTGGTTTTCTTTCTGTTTGCCTTGCTGGCCATTAATTCTCTATATTTGTCAATCATAACCTTTACAGAGTGGTTAACTGATAAGAGTTTGCAAGACCAAACTTATTTACATATGTTTTTAATACACTTGGTTTTGGGTTTGATCTTAGTAATCCCTTTTATTGCCTATGGTCTAATACATATGAGCAATACCAGGCGCAGACGTAATAAACGAGCCATAAAAGCAGGTTATGCTTTATTTATATTTTCAATTTTATTGTTGTTATCTGGTTTGTTATTAACCAGAGGTATTCCATTTATAGAAATCAAGAATATTCAGGCTAGACAACTGACTTATTGGTTGCATGTTATCATACCATTTGTAGCTATCTGGATTTTCATTATGCATCGTTTAGCGGGTCATAGGCTTAGCTGGCGTCCAGCTAAGATAACTGCGCTAGTAACCGTTATGGTTTTGGTGTTAATGTTGTGGTTACAACAGGGACTTTTCTCATCGAAAATTTTAGAACATGATGAAATAAACCCATTATTCGCACCATCATTCGCACAAACAAGTACTGGTAAACATATAGCAGCTAAAGATTTGGATAACAATGAATATTGTAAAAATTGTCATCAAGACATACATGAAGGCTGGATGAATAGTGTGCATAAGGTCTCAAGTTTCAACAACCAATCTTATGCTTTTGCGGTTAATAATACTCGTGAGTTCTTAAGTCAAAGGGATGGCAATCACAATGAAGCAAGATTTTGTGCAGTGTGCCATGACCCTGTTATTATGTTTAGTGGGGAGTTTGATGAGGTCAAAGACTTTACTGATACGCAAATTGGGCAAGCCGGGATCACTTGTACAAGTTGTCATGCCATCTCAGCAATTAATTCTATTAAGGGCAATGGAGCTTATACATTAACGATCCCAGAACAATATCCTTTTACCTATTCTGATTCAGCATTCTTACAATGGCTAAATCAAACTTTGGTTAAAGCCAAGCCGGATTTTCATAAGGCATCTTATTTAAAACCATTACATAAAACAGCAGAGTTTTGTAGTACTTGTCATAAAGTTTCATTGCCAGAGACATTTAACCATTATAAATGGCTACGTGGGCAAAATCACTACGATTCTTTTTTCTTATCAGGAGTTTCAGGCCATGCTGTAGCCAGTTTTTATTATCCTAAAAAAGCAAAAGAAAATTGTGCAGGTTGTCATATGCCAATGCAGGCTTCTAATGATTTTGGCGCAACTACAGAATCATTAACTGGTATTGCCCAAATTCATAGCCATTACTTTGAAGCTGCAAATTCAGGTATAAGGTATTTAAATCAGCTGAAACCTGATCCGATTAATTCTTTGTTAAAAGGGGCGCTAACCATTGATATATTTGGTATTAAACGGGACGGAGAGTTGACTGGGGAATTAATAGCCCCACTTAATAATGATAATGTTGAATTACAGGCTGGACAACGCTATTTAATAGAATCAGTCATCAAAACAGTGAAATTAGGCCATGCATTTACTCAAGGGACTGCTGATTCAAATCAGGTGTGGGTGGAGCTCAATGTCTATCATAATGGTGAATTAATTGCGATTAATGGAGGGATTGACAAACAGGGACAGGTGGATGATTGGTCGTATTTTATTAATGCATATGTCTTGGATAATCAGGGCAATCGTATTGATCGCCGTAATGTTGAAAATATATATACTGCTCTTTATAATCACAGTATTCCTCCTGGTGCTGGCGCTGTTGTCCATTATGCCTTGGATATTCCTGCTGATTTGAGCGGAGAGATCATAGTTGAAGCAAAAGTGTTGTACCGTAAATTTGATACTAATTATTACAGGTTGTTTGTAGAAGATGAAAATAAAATGAATGATCTTCCGATAGTGATTTTGGCAACAGATACTCAAAATATAAATATAAAATCTGATGCGACTACAAAGACGCCGGTGATTAGTGACTGGAAACGCTGGAATGATTATGGCATAGGTTTATTGCGCTCAAAAGCATTTAGACAAGCAGAAAAAGCTTTTGAAAAAGTGGCTGAACTTGGACGTGCAGAAGGATGGGTTAATTTAACTCGCACCTATTTGCAACAGGGCCGTATTGCTGAAGCCCAAGAAGCGCTGGCACAAGCTGCAAATAATAAAGAGTTTCGTTACACTTGGCAATTAGCCTATTTCGCTGGTGTGATTGATTTACAAAACGGGTTTATAGAAAAGGCCATAAATAATTTCTCCAGAGTTTATAACACAGAGTTTGAAAACGCACAAATTGCAGACTTTGATTTCTCTAAAGATTATAGGTTTGTTACATTATATGCACAAACAGTGTTTCAAAGAAGTAAAATGGTAAAAGCAGAAGAGCAAGCGAAGTACCATTTGAAATCATTAGAATTATTTAACCGGGTATTGGGCTTTAATCCAGAATGGGCAGATGCTCATTTTGGTTTATTTCAACTGTATGCAGCTATGGGAGGCAGTGAAAATATGAATAAAGCTCAACATCATAAAGCTTTGCATCAAAAGTATAAAGCTGATGATAATGTACGTGATACTGTTATTGCTAAAGCACGTGCTAAAAATAAAGCAGCAGATCACGCAGCAGAGGCTATTGCAATCTATCAGCTAGAGAAACTTGATCGATATGCTCCCACTAGCCAATTTATAAAAAACAATAATATTATTACCGAGTAAATAGATGTCAGAAATACAAAAAGGAGACGATCAAGTCATAGCAGAGTTTTTTAAAAAGTCTATGCTGGTGATAAGTATAATTGTAATAGCTATACTAATAACCGTTTATTTTTTTAAAAAAGATAAATTCAAAGAGAATGTTGTGGAGCAATCGTTTCAGGCACCTGCCCAATTAAAAAAACAAAATCAGCCCCCAGAAACTCTATTTGTAGAGCAAGCGATTAAACGTGGAATAGATTTCTCTCACGAAAATGGGGCTAAGGGAGAACGTATGCTGCCTGAAACAATGGGCTCTGGTGTGGCCTTTATAGACTTTGATAATGATGGGGATGAAGATTTAATCTTTGCCAATGGCACAAGTTGGTCATGGGATGAGGCTTCTGGATCTGCTAGCACGCAGCAAGTTTATGCTAATGATGGTCAAGGTTATTTCACAAATGTGACAAAAAAAATGGGTTTGGATCATAGTTTTTATGGTACAGGAATAGCTGTTGGTGATGTTAATAATGATGGTTATGAGGATGTGTTCTTTGCTGCAGTTGGTAAAAATGTACTGTATATAAACCACCAGGGAGAAAAATTTGTAAAAAGTGATGCTGTACTTGATTGTATTCATGATGGCTGGAGTAGTAGTGCTGGTTTCTTTGATTATGATAACGATGGTGATTTAGATTTGATGGTGCTCAATTATATTGAATGGTCCAGATCGCTGGATTTGGCGGCTAATTACAAAATTGATGGAATAGGTCGGGCTTATGGCCCACCTGGTAATTTCCCTGGTACTCATAACTGTCTATTTGAGAATCAACTCAATCAGGGGCGTGAATTTAACGATGTTTCTAGACAAGCAGGATTGATGATCACAAACCCTACTACCAATGAATTTGAAGGAAAATCGTTGGCTTTAACATTTTTGGATATTAACTCAGATGGCTGGCAAGATGTGATTGTTGCCAATGATACCACCCGAAACTTTGTTTTTATTAATCAGCAGAATAAGACTTTTGAAGAAAAAGGTACCGAAACTGGCTTGGCCTATAACGCCAGCGGCAAAGCCACAGGGGCAATGGGGGTGGATTCAGCACACTACAAAAATGATTCTGATGTGGCTGTGACAATTGGAAATTTCGCCAATGAAATGACTTCTTTTTATGTTAATCGAGCCAATCTTGGTTTCTTTACTGATGAGTCTGTTATCACTGGAGTTGGTCCCAAGAGTCGTTTGGCTCTGAGCTTTGGTTTATTCTTCTTTGATTATGACCTTGATGGAAGAATGGACTTTTTTCAGACTAATGGTCATGTGGAAAACGATATAAATAAAGTACAGGCAGCACAATATTACGCCCAAAAAAGCCAATTATTTTGGAACTGTGGCAATGAATGTGAAAGAATTTACGTACCAGTGAAAGAGTCCAGTGACCTTAATCAACTTGATATGGTTGGCAGGGCTGCGGCATATGCCGACGTAGATGGTGATGGGGACCTGGATGTTGTGATCACGCAGGTAGCTCGAAAACCTAAATTGTTTATAAATCAAACTCGCATAGGAGATTGGTTTGGACTCAGGCTTGTCAATAAAAATGGCACCACCATCGGTGCAAAAATAACGGTATATACTGATCACAATATACAGTCTTTCAATTATTCGCCTACCAAAAGTTATCTTTCGCAAATGCAAAAAGGACAAATAGTAGGATTAGGGAGTGACAAATTCAGTAAAATCGTGATAAGTTATAGAGGCGGGGAGACGGTAATAAACAAAATTCATTTAAATCAGTGGAGTACTATATCGCTTGAATAGT
>JAESTH010000071.1 GCA_016763695.1 Alcanivoracaceae bacterium | reverse complement strand
GATTACGAAAAAAGTATGTTTGTATTTCATTTTATGTGTTCCCTGGCAATTGATTATTTCATAAATATATCAATTTGATTATACATATATATAAATAATTATCTAGTATAAAAATGATTATAAATTTATGTCAACACAAAGAACATACACAGAATATCTTTATAAAGTTATTATTAATTTTGCGGCGTAATACCATAAATTCAGTTCAAGTCTATTTGTTTGTAGCAAGTCATTAGCATAAAGACATAGTCACTCTATATCAAACAAATATAAAAATATATAGAACATATATGAACGCCCCATCAGGTCAAGCCATGATTCATGATTTAGATATTTATTTAACTAATCATGCAGCTACAAACCATAACAATGTTGGAAAATTATACTCATTGTATAAAATATTAGCATCAAAATATCAGCTTAATATAGTCAGACAAAGCCGTATAAATTCTGTAAACACTGTTTTTTAATTGCATAAATACAACAATTAGACTATTATTACTTAGGTCTTTATACCAATATCCTACTAAAAATATGTTTAATTATGATCAATATTGAGATTAATCGTCTAGTGCAATTCCTGCAATGGTTGTACGGAAAAGATAACTTAATGTGCTGTCATAATGGCAATTATTATCCTGCCTTATTTATAGAAAATAAAGAACAAGATATTTCTAAATTGCTTGAAAATATCGTTCCAGAGGAACGAGACTTTTCTGGAATTCACAAAAAAATAAAAAAAATAGAAAACAAATTAAGTCATTTATGGAATGGCCCTACCTATGTTCTGCGGCATATCGAGAATAAATTCCTCACGCGACTTACCTGCTCTATTGGCGCCTACTTTGATACGCTTATATCCAGTTCAGAGCTGAGTGTAGAGTTAATGAGCGCGATTTCACAATATGCTGACCCACCAACAATTTATAAGTACATGCCGATCCGCCAAAATATTCATGCCAGCCTACGAGGGTCAAGCGCTGTTGCTCAGGCTTGGAGTGGTAATGGTCGGAGTGCGGCTTTGTCAATTTCATGCTTGCTGGCTATTAAGAATAACAATACATACCATGGCTGTTTTAGACGTCGCTCACAAAAAGTGGCAGAAGATGCAGGGTTATATCACGTGGTCCCATCTATGATTTTACAACCGGAACCAGGAAAATCTAGCAACGCTAAAAACTTTGATATCAAAAATTGTATATTACGAGAAGTGGCTGAAGAACTCTTTGCCGTAGCTGAAGGAGATAATAGCTGGAAAAAACATCCCGCAATCAAGGCATTGAATCAATTATTGGACAATGGAGGGGCCGAATTAACAGTGACGGGCTTTGCCATGTGTTTAATTGACTTGCGGCCAGAAATTCTTGCTCTACTGATGATTCACGATCAATCATGGTATACCACATACGCTGATACTTTTGATATTTGCACGTTTGAATACGAAGAGACAACAGACAAAACATTACACAACTTAAATAAAACAGAAGTACTAGGCCCTTCGGGACTATTTTCTGTGGAAAACTCTGTTGTTGCAGGAGCTGCATGCATTATTGCAGGCATGCCACACATAGAGAAACAATTACAATAAACAATAATTTTACTTTACCTGGGAGATAAAAATGAATAGTAAATATGATATTTTGATTACTGGAGGTACTGGTTTTTTGGGTACTGCGATAACTGAATACTTAATAAAAAAGGGACACAGTGTGTTGATTTTAGATTGTGTTGAGTCGGGGCGCCTAGGGGATCATATTGATAAAGAGTTAAAGAAAAAAGTTAAATTTATCATCGGCTCAACACTGGATAAGGAGCTGGTTAATCAATTGATTTCTCAATGTGGAAGAGTTATTCATTTGGCAGCGATAGTTGGAGTAGATGAATACATAAACAGACCAGTAGAAGTTATGGATGTTAATATTTTGGGAACGCGTAACGTTTTAAAAGCCTGTTTAAAATATTCCCGCCCAGTCGTATTTGCCAGTACCAGTGAAATCTATGGTAAATCAAGCTGTATTTTGGATGAAGACACCGATAGAATTTATGGTAGTTCCATCAATAATCGTTGGTGTTATGCTATTTCAAAATCTGCCACAGAGCAGTATGCTTTTGCTTATGCAGATCAAGGACTGGATTTTGTCGCTGTGCGTTATTTTAATGTCTATGGGCCCATGCTTGATAAACCGGGGCAAGGACGAGTGATCAGTAAATTCTTAGGCTGTATTCAAAATGGTGAACCGTTAACCTTGGTAGATGGTGGAGAAGCGGTACGCTCAATGTGTTATGTAGATGATGCTGCTGAGGCGACAGCCAGATTAACATTAGAATTGAATTCTGATTCTGATTTTAGGGCCCAATCAATGAACATCGGACGAGCTGAGTCATTTTCAATGAAAGAATTGGCTGATATTATGATAAAACTCAGTGATCATAAAGCGGGTACAAAAATAGTTGCTGGTAGTCGATTTTTTGGTAAAGGTTTCGAAGAAATAGAATACAGAGTACCCAATGTACAAAGACTATATGATGCCATTGGTTTTAAGGCAGATATTGACCTTAACACAGGAATGAAGAAAACGTTGGCGCATTGGGGACTACTAGCCAATAAAACTGAAAGTCCAATAACAGAGGTCAAACCGGTATTTATTCCTGAGATCAGACCTCATTTTGATTCAACTCCACAATTGCTTAAACAGGTTGGATCTATCCTAGACTCTGGGCACACAACAAATAACGGCCCATATTTACAACGTTTTGAACAACTACTTGCGGCTTATTTAGGTGCGCCAGAATTATTAGCGCTGTCAAATGGAGCAGATGCCTTACTTGCTATCCTTAAAGCCTTAGGCCTGTCAGGAAAAGTGGTGCTGCCATCCTATACATTTAAAGCGACATTAAACGTTGTAGTAGATTGTGGACTACAGCCCATATTTTGTGATATAGATCCCCAATCATTCACCATGAGCACCAGTAGTCTAGCTGAAATTTTGCAAGATGAAACCGATGTGTGTGCCGTGTTGCCTGTGAACGTTTTTGGTGTCACTCCTGATTTAACCGAAATTTCAAGATTAACAAAAGCGGTTAACGCCCACTTAATTTATGATAATGCCCATGGTTTTGGAGCTAAATTTGAAGGTAAGCGATTAGCACTTCAACCCATTGCCCAGATCATTAGTTTACATAGCACCAAGATCCTGCCGGCTATTGAGGGGGGCTTGATTATTTCTGCCGATAAAAATTTAATGAATGAAATTAAATCAATACGCAATCATGGTCTTTCGCCAGACAGTTTAAAATGGACATTAGGGATGAACTCAAAAATGGATGAAATCCGTTCTGCCATAGGTTTACATAGCTTGACGTTATTCGATGAAACCTTAAAACGACGTCAGACCTATGGAAAGCGACTCTCAGCCTATTTAACCACCCAACTAAGTCAATGGTACCAGCCACAGTTTATACCCGCAAATGTACAAACTAACTACCAGAATCTTGGAGTGATTTGTCGATTTACACAGCAACACACTTTATCTGATATTATAAGTGGGTTTAAAGAATTGGGTGTAGGGTGTCGTTCATATTTCAATCCACCGATGCATCATTTTGATAAATATTCTAGCGGTGTGCGCTTGCCAATGACTGATAAGATATGGGAATCGTTATTGTGTTTACCATTGCATAGTCGCATGAGTGAATTAGAGTTGAGTCAGATTGAAAGAGCCTGTGCCAGTTTACCAGAGCGCTTACAGCTAGCAGATATCCACACTGAAGAATCATCAGAACCTCTCTACAACAGTGCGAAAATGGCAAGTGCCAAGCCATGAAAATAGCTGTTATAACAGGCTCATCTGGATTAATAGGTGCCGAGTCAGTTCGTTTTTTTGCGGCACGGGGATACACTGTTGTGGGGATCGATAATAACTCAAGACAGGATTTTTTTGGACAAGAAGCTTCGACAATCTGGCAAAGAAATAAATTATTAGAGGAAGTGTCTGGTTATCAACACCACAATATAGATATCAGGGATATGAAGTCTCTAGATAAAATATTTTCAGAGCACAAGCTGAATATTAAACTAATCATCCATACGGCTGCTCAGCCTTCTCATGATTGGGCAGCCAAAGATCCAATTACAGACTTCTCAATTAATGCATTAGGTACCTTAAATCTGTTAGAGGTCACCCGTAAACATTGTAAACAAGCCAGTTTTATCTTTACTTCAACCAACAATGTCTACGGAGACCTGGTTAATCGTTTGCCATTGATTGAGCAAGATCAGCGTTGGGAACTGGAGCAGAGCCATAAATACTTTAAGCATGGCATTGATGAGAACATGAGTATTGATGCCAGCGAGCATACTATTTTTGGAGCATCAAAAGTAGCGGCTGATGTAATGGTTCAAGAATATGGTCGATACTTTGATATGAATACCGTTGTTTTTCGGGGTGGGTGCCTAACAGGGCCTTGTCATTCCAGCACAAAGCTACATGGGTTTTTATCCTATTTGATGAAATGTGCGCTAAGCAATGAAACTTATCAAATTCTCGGATACAAAGGTAAACAGGTACGTGATAATATTCATAGCTATGATTTGGTCAATATGTTTTGGCATTATGCACAAAACCCAAGAGCTGGGGAAGTCTACAATGCGGGTGGAGGACGGCATTCTCACTGTTCAATTTTAGAAGCCATAGAAATTTGCCAAAGTTATACAGGTGAGCAATTTAAGTACAAGTATGTTGATAGTAATCGTCGTGCTGATCACATGTGGTGGGTTAGTGATACCAGCAAATTTAAATCACATTACCCCACATGGGATCTTAGCTACAGCTTATCAGATATCATTGGAGAAATATACCATGAGTTAAACGCCCGACTGAGTAATACAAATGTTGCCTGATTAAGACATGACTCTATCCAAACAACGATAGGATTCGGCTTCTAACAGGTGTTTTTTTGAGATAACATTACTGTTCTCCAGATCCGCTATGGTACGGGATATTTTTAAAACCCGATGATATCCACGGGCAGAAAGTTTAAGTTTTTCTACAATTGATTCTAATAAGAGCAAATTTTCTTCAGATATATTGAGAACTCTTTCCATTTCCTTATTGCTAAGATAAGCATTGGCTTTACCATTGTTTCGAAGCAATTGTATATTTCTTGCCTTAGTAAGTCAAACCTGCCACCTTCTTTAGGTAAATCAGCAGGAGAGAGATTAATGGTAATACGCTGTTTTGGAAAACTCAGGTGTGAATTTAAAATAGCCGCTCGCACCCTGTCCTTGCTTTCTTTAACCGCGGTCTCTGGTAAGCCAACAATCGATAACCCCGGTAAACCACTAGAAAGATGAACCTCAACCCGCACCAATGGTGCATCAATACCACTTTGTGCCCGTGAAAAGACTATAGCTAAATCTGACACCTCTGTTATCCTCCTTACATTACAAATAGACTTATTATAACTATTTAACAGCATTATTTAAGTGGGAGTTTTCCTAAATGATTGTGGGGTATTTCCTACAAAAGAGTACCAGTTTACCTATATATAATTGCTGTGATATTCAGTAAAATGAAACTTTTAGAGAAAAGCTAACGACAACAGCTAGGAAGCAACTTATTTCCATCGAAGATACACCCTATTATCACGTTGTCACAAGATGTGTACGCAGGGCATTTCTAGCAGGCTATGACATACCATCTAAAACATCCTTTGAACACCGCAGGCAATGGATTGTTGACAGAGTAATGTTTTTATCTGAAGTTTTTTCCATAGATATTTGCTCATATTCCGTGATGAACAACCATTATCATATTGTTCTAAAAGTTAACGACTACAAAAAATGGAGCTTTAAACAAACCTTAGAAACATGGGACAAATTATATAGCTTACCCTTTTTATGTGAAAAATTTATGCGTAATGAAATAACTAATAAAGCTGAATTAAGAGAAGTTAAAAAGATAGCCAAAAAATACCGCAAGAGATTAATGAACATTTCATGGTTTATGAAATGTCTCAATGAATATATTGCTGTCAAAGCTAACGCTGAAGACAAATGTAAAGGACACTTCTGGGAGTCGCGATTTAAATCACAAGCACTATTAGATGAAAGAGCATTGTTAACATGCATGGCATATGTAGACTTAAATCCAATTCGTGCTGCTCTGGTTCAACCCCCCCAAACATCTGACTACACCTCTATTCAGGCTTGAATAAAAAAGAAAAATGTGAATTTATTGGGATTTGGTGATAAAGCTATTCCTTATTACTTATCAGAATATATAGCATTGGTTGACTATACTGGCAAATGTATACATCCCAACAAACAAGGATATATCGCTGATGACTTACCTGATATTCTCAATCGTC
>JAESTH010000070.1 GCA_016763695.1 Alcanivoracaceae bacterium | reverse complement strand
CAATAACAGCGCATCCAGATAACGATTGGCTTCAATATAGTTTCCTGCAAATAATAAATTTTTCGCATGGCTATAGGTACTGATGGTGTCTACATGTAATTGTGGCGCCTCTCCTGTATCATCAAGTTTTTCTTCAAAATATTCAACGGCTCCTGCCGAGGATTGCACATAGCCTAGACCTCTTAATATATTTAAAGTATCTGCATCTATATCAATTGAGCTGTGACTCTCAGAATCCTGGTATTCATCTATATAATTTTGTAAATCAGATTTCATGGAATTCGCCAGTAATGGCTTTTCCTTAATCAAGTTATGTACTTCTTTAGGGTCATTATTTATATTGTAGAGTTCCTTTTGTGGACCATAAATATATTTATAACCATTTTTAACCAGTCCACGCTGTTCCCCCCAGCCACGTGAAAATCTGGGCGATAATGTCTCGGCATATATCTCGTGGTTTGTATCTATACTATCAGTGATTGGTAAAATTTGTCCCTGAGTACCATCGGGAACAACAATGCCTAATTTATTTAATATACTGGGAAATATATCAACCAAACCTACCCAATTGGATATTTTTGTATTGGCATACTGTTGCTGAGGATATTTAATAATGAGCGGTACATGTAACGTACCATTATAAATTAACAGTGAATGGGTTGATTCATTGTGTTCTCCCAGTCCCTCACCATGATCAGAGGTAAAAACAATAAGGGTGTTATCATAAACATCAAGACGTTTGAGTTGGGCAATAATATTGCCTAAACTTTCATCTGCATAAGCAATTTCTCCCAAATATAAATCATGAATGAAAGATTGGTTATACGGCGCTGGTGGTTCATGTGGATGATGCGGGTCAAAATAGTGTATCCATGCAAAAAATGGTGATTGTGCATTATTTTCTATCCAGGGCATTATCGCATCATTGACTTGGGCCGCCTTCCTTTCATCAAAAAATAATCTATCCTTAGGAATGGTTCTCTGGCCAAACAGGTCTTCATATTTTTGGGTGATGTGCTCATTAAAATAATCGAAACCTTGATTGATTCCAAACTGTGAAGACAATGGAAAAGAGCCTATAGCTGCGGCCGTTTTATAACCATTTTCTTTTAATATCTCGGCCAAGGTCTCTTGTTTTTCTGCCAGTTTAAACAAGCCATTGTCACGAACTCCATGCACAAAAGGCACTTTACCTGTCATGATACTTGAATGAGATGGCAGAGTTATAGGAATAGAAGTCAGAGCCTTTTCATAAAGCACCCCATCAATGGCCAATTGGTCTAAGGTGGGTGTATGGGCTTTATCATTTCCATAGGCAGCAATATGATCAGCTCTGGTGGTATCAAATGTGATGATCAGAACATTTATCGATGGCTTTTGTTGACAGGCTGATGACAGTATTATCAGTAATAATACAATAAAAAAACGGGCTGGGTAGCCCGTTATTGTTATTTTTTTCATAGGTTTTATGGCAAATGCTTTTGAATGACTACTCAATAGTAAAATTGATCAATTCAACTGGAGTCGCAACATTACCAGAAACTCTAAAAATGGCATTTAAGCCACCACCACCGCCAGTTGTAACATTTGTTAGCATTGTACCTGTCGTGCCATCATTAATGTTAATAGCATGAAATCCTTGCCCACCAAGTGTACCAGAATCTACAGCGAGTCCCGTACTTGCAGGCATGAACTGAAATATTCCTGCCAAAAATGCCCCATTCATATAGGCATTAGCCGAGGTTGGTGACATGACCGACAGTGTATTTAATCCTGTCATAATACCTCTACCCATTGATGTCACTTGCATGGCTGTTGTGCCACTTACGTTTGAATACAGACTCCACACTGCCGAACTAAAAAATGTATTAGCCATATTAAAAGTAATCATGGTAATAGAGCCAGAAGTTTCTACTGGAAAACAGCACATGGTACCCGATGTATTAAGCGCAGTATCAAAACGATTACCCAACATCTCACTTGCTATACCAGTAGTACCAAATACCGTACCTGTATCATAAGTTATACTGCTGCCTGGTGTTCTATTGGCTGATTTGTTGGTTTTTGTTGGCTGCTTACCTACTTTAGCTGGATCAGTTTTATTGGTTACTCCCAAATAATCTGGCAGCATGCCCCTGACCTGTTTATATGCCTGAGTATATGCTTTTGTTTCCTGACGTGATTTACCTGCAAAAATTTGCGCGCGAAATTCCTTACGCTGTTGTGATGACATGTTTTTCATTGACATGTAATTATCCAATACTTCCTGTTGAATGACTGTAACTTCAGCATTAGAAGTCTGCACTATTACTGTTAACAACAGCAATAACTTGATAGAAATTGATCTATGAACTTTCATTTATTTCCCCCTCCGGATTGTTTACTATACTTAGTGGTATATAAATCTTACATCAATATGACAAATATTTCAAAATTAATCACCTTAATTGTAAACAATTATATCCAAGTGGTCTTAATAGGCCTTAATAACAGCTTAATGTCGTCTCAATACTTTTAAGAAAAATATTGGCAAAAACATCCCAACAAGCAGCCAAAGCCACCACAAATTATTGTTTCTTAGAGATTCTACTGTTATTTTTTTAACTTGACTTTGAGGGCTAATATACCCACCCCTATTTGAAAGAATATTATGCCACCACTGTTTCTGCACTTTACTATGGATTGGAGATGTTATAGATAATTCCATGAGTTGATAACCATCTGATTCTTGCAGTAAAATTTTTGAGTCTGTTAGGTGGTATTGCCATATATTCTTACCTATGGACTGTATTTCGATATTTTGCCCTGGGTCATCGGCAGTTACCCAAGCCAAGTGAGGCAGCTTGACTGTGTCAATTGCCATGGCTTTGATGATTATATCATCCGCTAGTGAAATGTTATCTTTTGAGAATAAGCCTTGTGCTGCATCAATATAAATGATGAGAGAAACAGATAGCAGGATACTTCTCAGTAATAATCTAATGGCAAATTTTCGAGCTATCTTCTTGCTTATTAACATGAGAAATTTCAACCATAATATTAGCACAAATCCAGTAATAATCGTGGCGAGAGTAGGTAATAAATATTTGTGTAAGGGAGATAATATTGATGTAACAAACGATCTGGGCAAGTCCAAAATCCCTGTGTTTTCTTCAATATTTATTTTTTTTTGTGACAAAGTCGATAATGCCAATGTGCCAACGTCAACAATATTTGTCACTTTCATCTTATTCAAGCTGTTCTGGTTTAATTGGAAATTTGTAAATAACACACCAGGGACCAGTTGCGGATCTATACAATGGTCACCACTCCATTTGTCGGTGTTTGTAGTGAACAATTCTTGTGGTGCTTCGCCCAGAACTGTTTGCCATGATGCCCTATAACCTCGTTTATAACCAATGATTAAATCAGGTGAATTGACGCTTTGTTCTCCATAATAAATATCATCCCGTTTATATATATGGTTGATGACAGGCATTTGTTTTTCTGTATCATATAATAAGTTGAGCTTGGTGATAATTTCATTGCCAAGTTGTGGCACTTCGTCTGTGGTAATCAACCCGAATTTTTCACGGCCTTTTAAATTCAAGTAAATACCATTTAGTCCCATCGCATAAGCACTGGTCTTTTGCCAGTCTACGTCTTTTAAGGTGAATTTCTCTTGATCAATATTGGAATGTAGTGTCAGATAGCCTTGTTGTAATAACCACCTATTTAAATTGACATGTCTATAATATGGAGCAAAGCCATGATCACTGATAACCATGAGTTTATCACTTGGCTGTAGTTTTGACAGGGTTTCACCTAGTATTCTATCTGCTTCAGTATAAATCCATTTGATAGCACTTCTTTCAATTTCTGTGGTATTAGCATATCCTGGATGTTGTGAATCATAAGCTCGCCAAAACATATGACTAATGCGGTCTGTTTGCACAAATACTGCAACCAGTAACTCAATGTTCTCATCATCTAATTGTCTGAAGAACATTTTCTCACGTTCTGCTAGTACTGTTTTTACCATCTGTAAATAGGTGCTACTGTCGATCAGTCCATCATTTAATGACCATGTTTCCTCGGGCATACCCAGGGTATGATACATACCAAGCTCATCACTGAGTTGTTTAGCAAATTCAGGTGGATTTGCAATGGGTAAAACTGCAGACTGTGGATTGATATTAATCGGAGATATATAGAGCTTTACTCGGGGAAAGGACTCAACCAGATGCATTCTCACCATACCATTAAGTGAAAAAACACCTCCATAACTAAATTTAACCGCCAGCCATTGACTCCAGTCACCCTGTTGTAACTCAACAGTTTCACCATTAATATTGACTGTTAATGATTTATGATCAATTTTATTCATCATTAAAGGAATCGAGAGCACATCCCCTCCAAAGGGATTAGGCGGGCCATGCAGTTTTGTTTCTATGCGGTCATTTTTCACCTTGATACGTACAATATTACCCCCTGCTTTGCCCTTGTTGATAAATTTTGTCGCATAAAAAGTATAGGTTCCCTGAGTACCTAATAAATCAGGAACCCCCATTCCTGATAACATACTACTAACATTATCAGGTGGATAAGTCACTGGAACACGCAAAATGGAACTGTTGTTGCCTGCCCCTTCAGCTGTTAGCCAAAAGGGTTTACCCAGTCTTTTATTATAAATAACGGGTTCAGCTGTGGGAACTTGCCAACCAAGAAAATCAAATGTTTCTGCCTGCTTAAATCCCGATATTGAATACACAGGTTCTAATTTTTCGGGATCTCTGTGAATAAAATCAAATATACCATGTTTTCCAGGATTAAGTCCCGTTGCAAACGATGACCAGGCCACTGGAGATTGAGCAGGGTTTGTTGTAGCCAATGATTGAAAATGACCATTTATAGCTAAATCTTTAAAATGTGGCAAATCTCCCGAATTCATCCATTGTTGGACAAGCTGTGGATCCATACCATCAAAACCGAGGATAACTGTTCTCGTCCTACCATCATTTGGTAGTATGATGAGAACTATGCATAACACCAATAGTTTAAACATCAAAATTTGATTTTAAAAATGAATATAAAGGCAACAGAAAATATCATCGTCATAAAGAAAAAAATAAACAACCAACCCCTGATCCACTTTGGCCCAAAACTTATTATTTCCTGTTGTTGATAATTAAATTCTATACTTGAGATACTACTGTCCTCTGCCAGATAACCTGCCGGATTGCCTATCAGATTATTCCACCATTTCTTTTTATGTATAATTCTTGATATTGGTGATGGGAATATTAAGATTTCTATATTTGTAGTATCATCAATGAGATTCAATATTTGATTTTTCTCTGGCCAGCTAATTGAATTAATGTTTTCTTTTTTGATTAATTCATCACGCTTGAATATGGATACCGTATTATTTGCATCTAATTTTTCCCAATTTATATTTATGGGTACAACTTCATTGACAACTGGTTCATGTAATTCATATCTATTTGAAAGATAGGTCAAGAGAAATATAACAGGAATTGAGGCCAATAATGCTGGGATAAATGTCAGAACCATCCTTTTCATAGAAAGTTTTATGGTATTAACAGCTAAGTCTTTTAACTCCGCAAACTCGCCCTCATGCTGATTTAACTGATCCTGCATGGCTTTTAATTTAATTTTAAGTGCGTTTATTTTTTCTGGATTAGATAATCTTTTGAAAATAACACTACTAATCATAGCAGCAATATATGCCCAAAAAACCAATCTTATAAAAGTGCTTGTAAACGGCTCTATCATATCGTCAAATAACGATAATACTGGTGCAAAAATATCAAAGAATGCCATGTGTTATGATTCTTTATTTTGGCTTTTTAGTTTCTTTTTCTTTAATAATTGACGAATTGGCCAGAATAAAATTGCGCAAATGACCAGTATAATCGTCACAATAAACCCAATAAAACTACCTATAAAAGGAATACCTGCCCCAGGACCAATATAGGCAAATACAGGTATTTGTACCATTATCAAAACAACAAACATTAAGATGTTTTTTTCTTTCATTTCATTTTCTTTTAATTACAATTACTTTTATTATAGCCAAATTTTCTTGAGACTGTCTGGGTTATTTGTAGTA
Organism: Alcanivoracaceae bacterium; assembly: GCA_016763695.1. Taxonomy (GTDB): domain Bacteria; phylum Pseudomonadota; class Gammaproteobacteria; order Xanthomonadales; family Marinicellaceae; genus NORP309. Next base: position 17,140 of record JAESTH010000070.1, on the reverse strand, counting down.
TTTCATCAATTTCATCTTGATTAAATGTAATTTTATAGTATCCAGGCAGTGATAGTTTTTCTTCATACTTGCTAATATGATGCGAAAAAACAGCTGCATCCAGGTGACAATATTGTAATATGTCTTCAATAGTCTCTTTTGAGTGATGACAGAGATCTTCATATTTAATAAATTTAATCGCATTGTTCAGCTGTTTTGACTGCCTTTTTAACTTTATAACTGCCTCAAATAAGCCTTGCCAATAATGTGCCCAGCCCTTTATTTCTAAATTTTTTTCCCATAAGTTCAATACCTTTTTCGTATATTGCGAATTGCCCATATTTATTACCTGGCGTAAATGACCAAATTCAAAATGTCCAGAGGCAGCCAGTTGACTATCAATTTTATTATTGTTTTGTGCTGCCTTTTTATATATTTCATGTTGTTTCATTAAGGAGGCAATGTGATTGACTGGGTGGCGAATGGGTATAATGAATTTCGCATCAGGAAATATTTTTAAAATTTCTTTAATTCTACTAATATTGTAATTTGCTTTTGCAATATATCTGGATTTATTTTTTATCAGCAAATGTTTTTTTATGTGTTTAATATAGTATTCAACAAAGCTGGGATCATTTTCGATAGGCAGTTCATTCGCTATTTTGGGCTGGTGCAATTGAGGGTGAAAATACATCCATATAACCTCCTCAAAGGCATCCGCACTATCATTATTTATCATGATTCTGTCCTGGTGTGCTCTTTCAAATTTTTTTCCACTTAAAAATGGCTGTCTCTGTCTTAACCAATTATTCCAATAGGGGGTAAAAACAGCAGGAAAGTCACCATAAGTATGACTACAGACATTATCATGTTTTGATAATATTTCTGTTATGATGGTAGTACCAGAGCGCGCTAGAGAAGTAATATAAACGGGAGCATTGACTTTAATATCTTGTAATTCTGTTTTTAACAACCAACTCTCCAAATCTCCCAAAGATTTGTACAGGGGTTTAAATTTTTGCATTAATTTTGTTCGCCAATACAAAGATGCCGGAACATTCATTTATTTATTGATACCAGATTTAATCTCTTCTTATTCTTATCTTTTTATCCTTAATTAGCTATATTATTTATCAGAATAGTTAAGATTTATATAAATGAATTGATTTTACTTGGCACTTCATTATTTTTTTATCGTAATAAATATGCGCCATCCTTGGCGCTAAGATAATAGGTCAAAAGTCAAAATTAATGGTCAGAAATTTTAAAAACCTTGAGTCCATCTCACATAAACCACTGCCCCGCGAGGGTCATCAGTACTTTTAAAATAGCCTGCTTCTTCGCCTCTATTTGGGTCAAAAACAGGATCTCTATCTGTACAGTTAAGACAACCCAGTTGCATTTTGCTTTTTAAACCAACAAAATAGGTATAAGACATATCCAGCGTTGTCCATGACGAGGTTTCAACAGAACCTGTTATGCTGTTTGCATTGCTTGTATCTAAACCACTTCTGAAGTGACCTGTTGCACTAAAATTATGCTTACCAAAACTATACAACACACTGAGATTATCACGCAAAGCGGGAAAATCACCAAAGTTAACATTACCCGTTCCATCAATGACTGTACCGACTGTTTGCTGATTGTTCACATCTACTACAATCGGAGCAAAATCAAAGGTGTCATAATAGGTTAAATTATTACTGAGTTGTAAGATACCGTCACCTAAACTCATTTGATAATTCACACCAAAGTCGACTCCACTTATTTCTTGAAATGCACCATTCACAAATGAGTTATTAATCAGGCTTATTGGAGTCCCAGGCCCACCTGCTCTGACAATAAAATTGGGATCATTTAAATCAACCAGTGTTTGATTTGGTAATTGTGCAATGATATTTTCGTGCTCAAATTTAAAATAGTCCAGTGTAAGGTTTAAACCTTCAATATAACTTGGCTCCCACACTACTCCGAAGTTCCATGATGTAGATTCTTCTGGTTTTAAATTTTGGTTACCGCCATTATTGACTTGATTTTGTCCATTACCACAATCTGTTGCCGTTAAATCAGCAGCATTACCTCCCTCTCCTGCAGGCAATCCAGGTGACGGACACCTGACTGGATCAATTAACCCTGGTGGAAAGCTCGATACAATTCCGCTGAAAAGTTCAGATAAAGAAGGTGCCCTAAACGATTCGCCCCAGGATGCTCTGACCACGATATCTTTATTAGGCTGCCAGCGTAATCCTACTTTTGGTTTTACTGTGGTACCAAAATCGGAGTAATCTTCATATCTTGCTGCCACTTGCATTTCCAGCGTTTTATGTAGAGGGATAGCTAATTCAGCGTAAACTGAAGTGACGTCACGACCACCAAATGTATCATTTGCCTGACCTGTTCCTACCAGCCCTCCAAAGTTTCTCAGTGGGTCTGCTTCATTTGATATATTTTGCTCTCTAAATTCTGCTCCAACCGCTAATCCCAGATCTCCTGCAGGCATCTCAAATAATGGTCCCGTTAAGTTAAGCAAGAAAGACTTTTCCCAACTAACATCTCTGTTTTCATAAACCACTTTGGCAAAATCAATCACTCTTTGATCATTCTCCCCAAATGGATTATAAAACAAGGTATCTCCACTACCAGCTGGATCAAGTACACCCAATAATGCACTCTGTAATTTTACTGCATCTATTGCATTTCTGTTCTCAATCAAAACTCTACTTTTTGAATATCCGAATCCCAAATCGTATTCCCAGGGACTTTGTGCAATATAACCCTCGACTCCTGTATTAAACCTGTATACAGTTGTGTGGTTTTCAGAAGTTCTTGGGCCAAATTCTACAGGGCGGTGTAACAAGCCGATACCCTCACCAAAGGTGTTGAATGGATTGTTTTCTGGTACAAACATCATCAATCCACCAAATGGTAATGCAGCTACTCCTTCGGGAGGTAAAATGGTATTTGCTCCTGGACCCGTTGTGTTGCTGCCATTTGAAAATGGACCTACCCATGGTGCTGGTGCTGCTATATTGACAGTTCTATTTAAATTAATACCAAAATCCAGATATAAATTGATGTTTTCTGATATCTTATGGTTCATATACAATGAACTTGAATAACGTTCACTTTCTGGATAAAAGTTAAAGAACTCATTAAAATTTAATGAGCACACTGTACCGCCTAACTGCGGTCTTACCAAGTCTGGATCACAATCGGGGTGTGCTGTAAATGTTCCTGCTGAAGGTGAAAAGATTGTACCTGGGAAACCAAATGTACTGCGTTGATCAGTGCCTCCTCTGGCTCTTTGATCCGCTGAGGCTGAAAAATCTCTGTCGCGATAGAATAATGCGTCTCTTTGTAAGGCGCTAAAGGTTAAGGTAAAATCAGTTTTCTCATTGCCTCCACCTATTATCGCTGAAAAAGTGGTTTGTGGCGCATCTCCATCGACATCTGTTTGGTAACCAACTGTATACTCAGCTCCATCAAATTCTTTTCGCAACACTATATTTACCACGCCAGCGACAGCATCTGCTCCGTAAAGAGCTGAAGCACCATCTTTAAGGATCTCTATCCTTTCTATCGCCGCTATTGGAATCGAATTAAGGTCAACAAAGGATTCTGTTATATTTTGTGCCTGTCCATGGGCTGCCATCCTTCTGCCATTTATCAAGACCAGTGTTGCATTATTGCCCAAGCCCCTTAAGTTAATGGTACTGGTTCCATTGGCGAACGAGTTGTTATTATCATCTCCTGTATTACCACTGGTAATTGTTAATGTTCTTATAAAGTCCTGCAGTGTATTATGCCCCGACCTTTCCAGCTCATCTCTATCCACCGATAGTACAGGTGAGACACCCTCGATATCTGTGCGTTTAATTCTTGAGCCAACCACCTCTATTTTGTCCAATTTTGCCACAGACTCATCTTTTTCATCTTCTGCTGCAAGTACATTCGACTGTAATATGATTGTTGTTAGCATCCCTAAAAATAATGCACGCTTTATAGCTAATGTTAGATTTTTATATTTCATTTTTTTCTCCTAAAAGTTTATTGTCAAACCAACACATTTTAAGATAATATTACGTACTACTAGCTTCGTATTGATATTTTTATAATACCTGTTCTTTCGTACGTGTCAATGATTATTTGCTTTTTTGATTTTTTAGCTACATATTACTTCCACATGACTTTAGATATATACTGATCAACATCTGAATTTTTCGTAATTATTCAGCGTGTTTTAAAAAAGAGCTATAAGCTTAAACGCTCTGAATAAGTTACCAAAAATTTATGGGAAAAACCTATTGGTGATTTTCGAGGAAGCTGGAGAAAAAAGAAGAGTAGAACAGCTTTTTGAAGAATCCATCGACTCCGGGAAAAGCTGGTACACGTGATTTGAAGGGTATTATTTTCCTATTACCGAATGACAAGGACAGTGATAACTCTCCTTAGTCCATGTGTTAAGGAGAGTTATAGGAAACATATTGTTGGATTAATAAGGAATTTCATCACCACTAAATGGTATGATTTCTGCATTTTCAATGTCATCATCAACATCTACTGTCTCATGGACAAATAACTTAACTTGGCGTCCAAACTTTAAATCACCCTTTATCACAACATTTTTGCCTAATACAACTTTTGGAGCCTTCTTTTTATTGTTACTACTAAAAAAACTCTTATTTTTCTTAATAATAATATCATCATCAACTATTGTGCCATCAAGTAAAATAATATTGCCATTAACTGTTTTAACACTCCCATGAATATGGGTATTTATTGCTTTCAGTTTACCATTGACTGTTTCAAAGTCGCCACCTATTTCGCAGCCAGAACGAGCAATCACTGAACCATTTACGGTTTCAACATTTTCATCAATATGACACCTTTCACCTAACTTAATTGAGCCGTTAACCGTTTCCGCTGATTTTGCTGATACATCTTCTGCAAAAACAACACTCCCATTTACTGTGCTGGATTCTCCAACTTTACTGCCAGATGAAACTTTCACAGATCCATTTACGGTAGATAAGTCTCCAACATTTGAATGGTGACCCACCTTGATACTACCATTAACAGTATCGTAATCTTTGTTTGGAGATTCTGTATTATCAGCAATATTTTTACTTCCTAAAAAACCCCCGCATGCTGATAATGAGAATGTTGATGCTATGATTAATATAATTATTTTATTCATTTTAAAAAACCTATGTGTGATATTTAATTAAACAACGTTTACTGTGTATATTTGTTACAAAAAAAATGGCAACTCTTGAAGTTACCATTTATTTATGAAAATATTCCTATATTTAAAGCTATATCAAATAATCATTTGACTCTTTAGCTTTTTCATCGCTACGGCTTCAAGTTGTCTTATGCGCTCAGCAGACACACTATATTTGTTAGCTAACTCCTGTAATGTCACTTTTTTATCTGATAACCAGCGACTTTCTATTATATCCAGACTGCGCTCATCCAGCTTATCCAGGCCTTTAAATAATAAATTATGGCTTTGTGCACTTTCTGTTTCTTTTTCCAGCACTTTATCAGGACTGGGACCCGCATTTGTCAACCATGCTTGAGGAGAATAGGTATTGTCTTCGTCATTATCATCAAGAGGTAAATCAAAACAGACATCCTGCCCGTGTAATCGCGATTCCATCTCAACCACAACTTCAGGTTTTACATTTAAATCTTCAGCAATCCTGGCGATCTCTGGCCCTCTTAACCAACCCAAACGTTTTTTGTTTTTTCTGAGATTGAAAAATAATTTTCTATGAGCCTTAGTGGTGGCAACTTTAAGGATACGCCAGTTTTTCAATATGTATTCATGAATTTCGGCACGAATCCAGTGTACCGCAAATGAAACAAGGCGAACCTTATGCGCTGGGTCATAACGTTTAACTGCTTTCATTAAACCAATGTTTCCTTCCTGAATCAGATCCCCAACAGGTAATCCGTAGCCAGCATAAGAACGCGCGACATAAACAACAAATCTTAAATGTGATGTAACCAACCTATGGGCTGCATCAAAATCATTATCGTCAAAGACTTTTGCTCCCAGCTCTCGCTCCTCTTCTCTGGTAAGGAGTGATATTTGATTAACGGCTGAAATATAACTTTCTAAAGACCCAGTCATTGCTGGAATAGGTGCCAATTGTTTACTTTTTGATACTTTTTTAGTCATTTTTTTCTCCTGTTCATTGCCGACTGTGCGGCCAACAAACCTGTGTTTGATAAATACCTGTCCTTACTATGAAGCAACAAGCGATCGAATTATATATAAGACAAAGCTAAAATACAATAGTTCAAAAGTAACTTTTTATAAGAACTTGTAATAATAGTATATTATCCTAAATACCTAGACCCGTCTTTGCCAAATTCTATTACAGTGTGATGGTCAGTTTTCATTGCTTAATATCACAAAAACAATGTGCATATTCCGTGACTTGGCCTCTTTTGGCATTAACAACCAATTTTAACGATTCTTCTATGGGTGATAATAGCTGTTGTAACATCTGTTGTTTTTCACTAACCAGATTTATATCTAACATACTACTGGCATGAGCTAGGCTTGACATAAAGAATTTTTGCATTTCACTTAATTCTGGCTCAATCCAGATAACATCATAATTATCCCCAATATTTGCTCTACTGGCAGCATCCGCAAGCGCATCATTCAGACCACCAATTTCATCTATTAAGCCCAATTCTTTTGCCTGTCTGGCACTCCAGACCCGCCCTCTGGCAATTGTATCAACCATATCAACCTCCAAGCCTCTTGCCAGTGCTACCGAAGTAATAAATTGCTGATAACCATGATCAATATTTGCCTGAATAAGTTCAGCAAATTCATCACTAAGTTCCCTATCAGTACGAAAAGCACCTGCCCAGGAAGATGTGCCCACACCGTCTGTGTGTATACCAATTTTCTTTAATGTTTCAGGATAGGTCATAAACATCCCATAAATGCCGATTGAACCCGTGATGGTGGCATCTGATGCATAAATTTTATCCGATGTCATAGATATCCAATAACCTCCCGATGCTGCAACATTGCCCATTGAAACAACTATTGGTTTACCTGCTACTTTTATGGCATCGACCTCTCGTCGAATTTGCTCAGAAGCAAAAACGGAACCGCCTGGCGAATTAACTCGCAGTACTACAGCCTTGACGGACTTGTCCAGTCGTGCTTGTCGTAGTAACGCACTGGTTGTTACACCTCCGATAGTACCAGCATCCTGCTCACCATCCAATATGGTACCTTCTGCTACTATGACTGCTATTTTATTTACTCGTTCGGTGGCTTTTTCCTCTGCTAATTTCAATAGATAATCATTAAACTTAATGTTTCTATAACCGTCTTTATTATTTTCTTCTGCACTTAAACCAGCAATATATTTATTTTTAAAGTGTTCATTTTTAATTTGATCAATCAAACCCGCTTTTTTATACATTTGCGCCATATTTCCTTCTGAATCCTTTAATAATGAAGCCTGATTTTCTATCACTTGCTTGATATCTTCAATATTAATATTTCTCCTTGAGGACACTCCAGCAAGATAGGTGTCCCAAATATCATTCATATAATGCAATGCAGACTCCTTAGCCTCATCAGACATATCATTACGAATATAGGGCTCAGCTGCAGATTTGTATTCCCCCACTCTAAACAAATGTACATTGACACCTAATTTATCCAGTCCATCTTTAAAATAATTTCTATAACTGCCATAACCCTGAAAAAACATGAATGCCTGTGGGTCAAGAATGATTTCATCAGCCAAATTAGCAAAATAATACTGATTTTGAGTCATGTTATCAGCAATTGCTATGACTGGTTTTTGTGATTGTTGCCTAAATTTATCTATCGCTGCTTCTAGTTCTTTTAAGTCTGCCAGACCAATACTCCACATATAATCGGGTCTCAATACCAACACACTGATTCTCTCATCAAACGTGGCACTTTCAATCGCTTTTAGTAAATCACGCATTTGCGTTTCTGGCACATCAGAACCCTGAATTTGATTCATCAATTTTTCTGACGGTGTACCACTGAGCTGATTAACCACATATCCCAACGGTGCAATAATAAGTGCTGTATTTTTCTTTAAGACAATGGAGTCATTGAAAAAAACCAGGGAAACAAAGAAATACAATATTATCAATAAAATCAAATGTCGGGTAAAATTAGCCATTCTTACTAAGCTATTTGGAACAAAACTAAGGATTTTTATTAAAAATGGTTTATTAGGTGATCTTTGAGTCATTGTATTCATGTTTTAAATTATAAGGGCTGATTAATATAATATACATCTGCCAGAAGTCATTATTCACAACAAAAGGCAGTAGTAGCTAATAAAGCGACTGGAAATTATACTGTTTTTCATTGAAAATACTTATTTGAGGTGCTTTTATCCTTGTAATATACTGCTATTTTTGATTTTTATCTGATTATTAACATCTTTGCTTTGCCTAATTAACTCATTATTAGCAACTAACCCTTTGGATTTAATCATGCGGTCATACAAAACAATGTTTACTGTGGCTGCCAAATTTAAACAGCCGTTGGTGGGAATGTAGACCACATCATCAGCATGGTCAATAATGTTCTGATTGATGGTTCCATCTTCTGGTCCAAATATATAGAAAGCTTTTTCAGGATGCGGATATTCATGCAATGGTATGGCATCTTCTACCAGTTCCACGCAGATTATTTTTGCATTTTCAGGCACTATATCCAAAATACATGTCACACCAGTTAAAGGAATACTCCTACTTCTGTGCTTGGTATCAGTATTAAAACGCATGGCTCTGTCATACCGTTCACCTGTATAATAAACAGCATCTGCTGAAAAACAACCAGCTGCCCGCATGATCGCACCAACATTTGTAGGACTCTTGGGTTTTATCAGCCCGATGGTAACCATAAATCTTTAGGAAGTTGTTAATAGTTTGGCAAGTTTAACCACTTTGGTGTGTAAATCCTGAGCATTATCCGCGACCACTGTTGAGTGCCCCACATTACGTCCTTGACGATTTTCTTTACCATAAATATGCCAATATATCCCTTTCTCCTTGGTACTTAAGGCAATATTGGGAATCTCACCAATCCAGTTAATCATCGCAGAAAACCCTTGACTCATTTCAGTACTGCCTATCTCAAAACCCAAACCAGCACGCAAGTGATTTTCAAATTGGGATGTCACAGCACCCTCAATGCTCCAATGTCCTGAGTTGTGTACTCTTGGTGCCATTTCATTGATGAACAAACCTAGATCTGTTTCAAACATTTCAATAACCAACACACCAACATAACTCAGTTTATCAGCAATTTTCTTTGCGTAATCAAAGGCTCTATCGCTGTACTCACTTTTCACAGCTGGAACCAATGTGGTGGTTAAAATCCCTAGCTTATGCTTATTTTCACACAGATTATAAAATCTCATGTCTCCTTGCGTATTACGAACAACAATAACGGATACTTCTCTTTTAAACTTTATCGCCTGCTCCAGAACGAATGAACCGCCATCAATTTTTCCCCATAATTCTTTCAAGTCTGTTTTTATCGTAATTCGATGCTGTCCCTTACCATCATAACCCAAGGTTCTGGTTTTCAGGAAACCATCTTGATTACAGCTTTTGCTGGCAAAAACAAGCTCAGAATAACTGTCTACTGCATGAAACTGACCCACTGGCAAATCCAGGCTTTTAAATAACAATTTCTCCTTTAATCTATCTTGAGCAATTTCCAATACCTTGGGATGAGGGAATATGCTTGTTCTCTTGGCCACAAACTCGGCGGCTGAAACTGGGACGTTTTCAAAATCATAGGTGACAAAATCACACCTTTTAGCAAACTCTTCAAGAGCTATTTCATTGCCGTAATCAGCAACTATCAGTTCTCCCACCAGCCCAGCACAAGCATCTGCTGTAGGATCAAAAAAAACAAAACGAAAACCAAGTGGATAACCTTCCAGTGCCAGCATTTGTGCCAACTGACCACCACCTAATATACCTATTGTAGGAAACTTTTTCATATATCAACCTGTTACTTATGCGACTGCGGGGTTAGGGTTATCGAGTACATTCTGAGTTTGGTTATGACGATAAATATTTAATGATTCCTTAATAGTACTGTCATGAGTTGCAAGAATCGCTGCGCAATATAATGCTGCATTTTTCGCCCCAGCTTTACCAATACTCATGGTAGCAACGGGAACTCCCGCTGGCATTTGCACTATTGAAAGCAGTGAATCAACACCACTGAGCACACTGGATTTTATCGGCACACCAATAACCGGTACAGCTGTTACTGCAGCTATCATACCAGGCAAATGAGCAGCTCCTCCTGCTGCGGCAATAATGATTTCAATCCCTTTTGACTCTGCTGTGTGCGCAAAATCATACATCAATTGAGGTGTCCGATGAGCCGATACGACCTGCTGGTGATGAGCTATCCCCAATTCATCCAACAATTGTGCACAATCAACCATTGTTGCCCAATCAGATTTTGATCCCATTACCAAGGCTACCTTTTTCATAGTAAACTGCCAATATTGCTAAAACCGAATTGTGTCATACTTGAGAGACATTCTCAAGAGCTATGTTCAACCTACAGAGGTATATACACAACTAAAACCAGTAGGAATGTAGCCCATTGGCTATTTTTTCATATAAATATTAATAGGCTGTGAAAATAAAGCTCTATTGGCTACTTTTCTCTATAAAAATTAATCTGTAGAACAACTATTAATTCAATTTTTATAAAAAAAACCAGCTCAATGTGCATCTCCATCCCATCTGTCTTTAGTTATGCATATACCTTCTACAGCCAGATGTTTTAAGCCGACTGTACATATCGTTTATATAGAAATGTGTTATTTTTGCTAAAAAGAATTGTATCAAATAGACTGGAAACGCATAATTATAGTTCGTCTCTCATTTACTCTTTAAAACTATCATGAAAAATTATCTTTTATTTCTTCTCACATTCATTTGTAATGTCACATGGGCTATCACAGCTGACACCTATGAAAACCTGCAAAGTTCCTGGCAAAAACATCAAAAACTCGTCAACAACTCTGATTATAAAGATCTACCATGGCGCAATATTGGGCCCGTTGTTCAAGGTGGCAGGGTTGTTGCTATACGCTCTTCGCAACAAAATGACAATATTCTCTATATTGCATATGCCTCAGGAGGCATATGGAAATCAGAAGATAAAGGCATCACTTTCTCACCCATCACTGACCAGTTACCTTCACAAATTGTTGGCAGCTTTGATGTGGACCCCAATAATGATCATATATTGTGGTTAGGAACTGGCGAAAACAACTCTTCGCGTTCATCTTATGGTGGTATGGGTGTATATCGTTCAACTGATGCTGGCAATAGCTGGCAATATATGGGATTGGGAAATACCAATCGAATTGGGGATATTATTGTTGACCCCACTGACTCAAACAGGATTTATGTAGCAGCTCTTGGCGCTTTATATAGCAAAGGTGGTGATCGTGGTGTTTTTGTCAGTGAAGATGCCGGTGCAACATGGTCAAAAGTATTAAAAGGCGATAAAACCACAGGCTTTGTTGATTTATCAGTTGCAAATAACGGTGATATTTATGCCAGTGCCTGGCAACGAGAACGCAAGGCGTGGGACTTTATAGAAGCTGGTACAGGTAGCAAAATTTATAAGAGTAGCGATCATGGTAAAAGCTGGAAAGTGCTGGATAATGGGCTTCCATCAGGAACATATGTTGGTCGTATGGGGATCGATGTATCCAAATCTGATGCTAATATTGTTTATGTGGTGGTAGATAATCAGGAAATTCTGCCTGAATCACAATGGGATATGGGTGATTCTGCAATCAATGCTAAGCGATTGAAAAAAATGTCTAGGGAAGAATTTTTGTTACAGGATATCAAACAACTGGAAAAATTTTTGAAAAGTAATAATTTCCCACCAGAAAATACCGCTGAAGAAATCATCAAGAAAATTGAAAATAAATCCATGAAGGTACAAGATCTGGTTAAATCTTTAAAAAATGCCAACAACAATCTTTTTAATACCGATATTAAGGGCCTTGAAGTCTACCGTTCTGATGATGCGGGTAATAGTTTTCATAAAACCCATGACTTACCCTTATCTAATGTGGTTTTTACTTATGGGTATTATTTTGGCAAAATCCATGTTGACCCCAATGATGCCAACACCATTTATACCATGGGAGTGCCTTTAATAAAATCTGTTGATGGCGGCAACACATGGACATCCTTGTATAATCCTGAAGTACATGTAGACTATCATGAAGTATGGATAGACCCAAAAAATTCAGCACATATTATTGCTGCCAATGATGGAGGTGCTGATGAATCTTATGATGGTGGCAGTCATTGGCGTAAACTTGATTACCAACCAGTAGGACAATTTTATACCATAGCCATCGACATGGCTAAACCCTATAATGTATATGGTGGCCTACAAGATAATGGCACCTTAAAAGGCTCAAGTAAAAATAAATGGTTAGATAAAAAATTAGTTGGACAAACATGGAAACGAATCTATGGGGGCGATGGCATGCATGTCAGCGTTGATAACGATACCACATACGTGGGGTTTCAGTTTGGTAACAATTTTAGACTGGAAAAAGGCCAAGGTAAACCAAAACCTATTAAGCCTCCCAATTATATTGATGAGAAGCCCTTACGTTATAACTGGAACACTCCCGTAATATTATCGCCACATAATAAAAGTATCATTTATTATGGTGCCAATAAGCTCTTCAGGAGCTTTGATAAAGGCGACACATGGAAAGCAATCAGCAAAGATTTAAGCCAATCATTGAAATACGGCGATGTTCCCTACGCTACAATTACCAGCATCAGTGAGTCTCCGTTGGAATTTGGTAGACTCATTGTCGGTACCGATGATGGTATGGTCTGGGTTACCGCGGATAATGGCCATAGCTGGCGTAATGTCAGTAAAAAACTACCAAAAAAACTTTGGGTATCTCGTGTTGTTGCATCAAAATATGATAAAGAAACATTGTGGTTAACACTAAACAACTACCGCAATGATGACATCCAGAGTTATGTTTTTCTCTCAACAGATTTTGGCAAAAGTTGGCAGTCTATCAGTAACAATCTCCCCAATGAAGCGGTTAATGTTATTAAAGAGGACCCCAAGATTGAAAACATGATCTACTTAGGCACAGATAAAGGTTTGTACGTTTCGCTGGATGCTGGCAAACACTGGCTGACACTGGGCTCAGAGCTACCAACTGTTCCTGTACATGATTTAATTGTTCACCCACGGGAAAACGAATTAATCATTGCAACACATGGGCGCAGCATGTGGATTGCTGATATCTCAGTACTGCAAAATCACAATGACTATCAGGATAAACCTTTAGCAATCTTAAAGGCCGACGACATTAAATTTGACTCAACATGGAATAGCAAACCATCTCGCTGGTTCAATACATCTGCTGATAAACAACTAACAACTTTTAGCATTTGGTCAAATAATGAGAAAACCATACATATAGACATCAAAGATGAAAAGGAACAAATAATATACAGCAGCCATATCCACCTTCATAAAGGCTTAAATTTATGGAAATGGGATAATAAACTAGAAGTTGAACGTGCTCTGAAAGCCGAAGAATTTAAAAATAAAGACGAAGAAACACCCTTAAATAAGTCTCTCACACCAGTTAGTGAAGGGGTAAGACTGGGGCATGACACATATATTCAGAAGGGCAAATATAGCCTTGAATTATCAAGTGATAGTTTACATGAGTCCATCAATTTCAATGTTGACTAAATTTTAGCATTTATTAATACAACAACCAAAATTTGTAAACATTTGTTAAAGCACCCCTTATTTATAGCAATATATTAGAAATTGCTAAAAGAAGGGTTGCAATTTAAAATGAAAAATGTTCCTATACAAGAGCGACTGATTAATTTCCTTGTCAGTCATGATTCATTCTCCCCCTTTTTGAATGAATCAAAGAAAAATTGGTTCTCCCCAATCAATTTTTAAAATATTTACCCAGCAATATCTTATTGCTGGGTTTTTTTTAAATCATCTGTACAAAACCAGTACTTATTCAACATACTTTGGAAAATAGCTGTAAGTCATTGATTTATAATGGCACATAAATACCTCCATGTAGCTCCCGAAAGCATCCATGCTTTCAAAGCCTTATAAACCTACAATTTACATCTACAAGTTTAAACTCACTAAATAGTTACTAAAAGCAACTCTCAAATCATCGCTTTATGGGTGAATTTACTGCGCGATATAACCAACCACAGTTAATACAATTGTATATGGTAACGCCATGATTACCATGCGCATGTAGCCAAGTTTGATCACTGGAGCCAGCGCCGATGTTAATAAGAATAAAAATGCAGCTTGCCCATTTGGAGTCGCCACGGAAGGAATATTTGTCCCCGTATTAATGGCAATCGCCAACGATTCAAAATGTTCGCGCGAAATATCTCCTGCATCAAATGCGGCTTTCACTTCATTAATATATACCGTCGCGACAAAAACATTATCACTGATTGCCGAGAGTATGCCATTGGCCAAATAAAAGGCTTTAGGCTGTTCCTCAATTGGCAAGGCTAAAACCCAATTAATAATAGGTGAAAATAAATGCTGATCATGAATCATACCAACAACAATAAAAAAGATAACCAATAACGAGACAAAGGGCAAAGACTCTTCAAAAGCTTTACCTATTTGATGTTCTTCGGTAATTCCTGTTAGTGCAGTGACCAGCACCAGCAGAGTTAAACCGATTAAACCCACTTCCATCACATGAAAGGCCAGCCCAAATATCAATAACACACCACTTACAGCTTGAACCACAAGCCCATACTTGTCTCTGGGCGTGCGTTTCTCATCTTGCTCATGCATATATGTTTGTAATATTTTCCTAACACCAGGATCCAACTTGGCACCAAAACCAAATGTCTTTGTCACCTCAACAGCTATAACAACTAACAAACCAGCAATAAAAACAGGGATGGTCACATGCGACATTTTTGCGGCAAATTCCATAAACTCCCAACCCATCTTAGTGCTAATCAATAAATTCTGCGGTTCTCCAACAGTAGTACAGACACCTCCAAGTGCCGTACCTATAGCCCCATGCATGACAAGTGAACGAATAAAGGCACGAAACTCTTTGAGAGTATCGCCACCCATCTGCTTTCTATCCAGAGTACCATCATGGTCATAATCCACACCAATGGTTGAATGCACTTTTTCATAAACTCCATAAAGCGCCACAAATACAGTAATTAATACCGCCATAACCGTCAAAGCATCTAAAAATGCCGACAAAAAGGCTGCTGCCAATGAAAAAATCAAAGATAAAATTATTTTATTTTTTACCCTAATAAGTATTTTACCAAATAGAAAAATAAGCAATGGTTTCATGAAATAGATAAAACTAACCATAAAGACCAGCAAGAAAATTGTCTCTAAATTGCCTTGTATCTCATGCCAAACAGTATCATGATTAGTTAACCCCAAGGCTAAAATGGCAATTCCTAACAAGCCGCCTGATTGTAGAGGGTAACATTTTAACGCCATTGCCAGAGTTAAAATGAACATCACAATAAATGCCCAACCCATCACTGTTGGGCCGACGATTAATAACATCGGGTAACATAAAACTAAAAATCCTAAGAGAGCTCCCTTAAACCAGATAGGGCTATGTCCCAGAAATTGTTTGAATACTAAATTCACAATATCTCCAAAAAAATTCAAACGGCTATTTTACACCATATGTTGATGAAAAAGATTATAATTAAGCCTGTTTCTATTACTAACACAAATTTATACATGGCTCTCAAAACACCTTCATATGTAAAATACGCACCCAGCTGGTTTTTTTATACTTTAATTTGGCTGATTGCACAACTGCCATATAGCCTATTAATATTCATAGGCAAAGGCTTGGGAACTATGATCAAGTGGCTTATTCCTTCAAGAACAAAGGTTGTAGAAACCAATCTGAGGCTGTGTTTTCCTGACCTCAATAAAAATCAAAGAACCACCCTCCTAAACCGTCATTTTCAAGAACTGGGTTTAATGCTCACACAAACCATAAAAGCATTTTTAGGTCGCACCAAGCAATTGGAGAAATCAATTATAATTAAAGGAACAGAACACATAGAACAGTGTTTAAAAAACAAACAGGGCATTTTATTGGTTGCAGGTCATTTCACTGCGTTAGATATGGGTGGTAAAATACTGTGCGACAAATACCACATTGCGGGTATGTATCGCCAACACAAACACCCGTTAGCCGAATACATCGTCACAAAATCACGCCTAAAATATGCAACCCACATGTTTAAACGGGACGAATTGCGTCCCATCATCAAACACCTCAAAGCGGGCGGAATCTTATGGTATGCCCCAGACCAAAACTACAGACGTGGTCAATCGGTATTTGTGCCTTTTTTTGGTAGACAGGCTGCAACCATAACTGCCACCCATCAAATGGCCAGACTATCAAAATGTGCGGTATTGTTCTTCCATGTAGAAAGAAATGAACAGTCTCCTTATTACAAGCTGACGATTTCAGCACCACTGGATAACTTCCCGACAAAAGATCCTATTGCAGATACTGCAAGAGTCAATCAGGGCATTGAACAAATGGTCAATAAAACCCTGCTGAATATTTATGGATGCATAAAAGATTCAAAAAGAACCCTGATGGTGTGAAAAGTCCTTATTGATTGAAGACTTAAGAGTCTGTCCTAGCCCTTCCTTTTCATGAAGCGACTACTGTAAATCAATCTTCCAATAACTCAAAATCTTCTTTAGTGACGCCACAATCAGGACATGTCCATGTTTCAGGAACATCTTCCCATTTAGTGCCCGCAGCTATGCCATCATCTTCCCAGCCTTCGGCTTCATCATAAATCAGACCACAGACTACACAGATATATTGTTTAAAGTTATCGCTCATATTTTCTTCATATTATGTTGATTTGACTAAATTGGGGCAATACGCAACAAATCAAGATTTTTGTCTGGATTGAGGCAAGGGGATAGGCGGTTCTCCTGCAAAAATCTTCTTGGCTATTTTCAAAAGTTTAAATTGCGAATGATGAATCCCTAAGTTTT
>JAESTH010000069.1 GCA_016763695.1 Alcanivoracaceae bacterium | reverse complement strand
GCTGACCCCACTCGTACCTTTGGTGAAAAGCTTACCATTAAAAAGGTAATGGAAGACAGTTATGAAAGACTTAAAAACAAGCCATTAGAAGATCATAGTCTTAATGCTGAATTGTATAATACTATTTCACGGGCTTTTTATGGTATGTTTGCTAATGATCTAGCCTTTGAAGCTGCTAATAAAGGTTTGCAGGAAGTTGAAAAATCTAATGATATTGACCCTTTAATAAAAGTTAAATTATTGATTGATCGTGCCAAAACGTATTTTGTACAATTTGATTTTCAAACTTCGCTTAATGATCTTGAAAATGCCTTATCTGTATGCAAACAAAATTTACAGATTAATGATTGCTTGATAGATGAAATTTATTTATATGAGGCGAAAAATCATTTTAAAATTGGTAATAAGGTTATAGCAAAAGATTACATAGAAGAATCTCTAATTTGGATGAAAAAAAACAATATACAAGGAGTCAGGTTTGCGAGAAATCTGGTTTTTCTGGCATCAATACAAAATGATTTAAAATTAGCTGATGATGCTTTAATTAATATGGCTGAATTAAAGTCAATGATCTCATTAAATGTAAAAGAAGAAAGTTATTATTATATTGATGGAGAGATACAGACAATATATTCATTGAGAACGCAAAAAAAGAATACTGAAGCGATAAAAAAAGTTGAAGAATTAATGGCGATAATTGGTAATAAGTTTGGTAAAGAAAACGCCTTGTATATCAATGTTATATTTGCAAGAGCTTTAATTCATCTGGATTTAAAAGAGTATAAAAATGCTATAGAAAAATTTAATGAAGTCATTGAATTGAAGAAAAAATTAAACATCAATTATGCATACGAGAACAATAAAATTGGTAATGTCTATTATTATGGAATTAAGGATTATACATTGGCAATTAAATATTATTCCGAAGCGATAAGACTGGATAGGGAAAATAAATCACATACAACAAGTGATTCAGCCTTTTTTGTCAAAAACTTAGGTTATGCTTATTATAGAGTCAATAATATAAAAGAAGCATTAAAATATTTTATTGAATCTAGAAAGATGTTTACTAAATATGCTAACCAATTTCCCGATACCATAAAAAAACTTGATGACGGGATTGATTTTTTAAATCAAAAATTAGTTGAAGAAAATTAAAAAATATTACTTCCATAGCTCAAATACACTTTTGTGGACGGTATGCTTAATTTTTTGTTTAATTGGTTTAAATGGACTCGTATATTCGCAAGCTGGCTCTGTTATTTTTGGAGAATTGGAAGTGGAAAATATGAAAGAAGGTAATCTAATTTTAAATGAGCCATTAATGCCCTAGTGGACTTCATTATTATAAAAAATATAAAAGGTCTATAAAAGCACATAGACCTTTTTGTATAAAAGTAAATATTCAGTTAGTTGATAGTTTATTTCGAACTTAACAGACTAATGATCTCATCCCGATTAGTCAAAGCCAAAATCAATAACACATCACCAGCTTGCGCCCAGGACAATGCCTTTTTAGTTCCTTCAATGGTATCAGCTGCATGGCTTAATTGCTGTTCCTGCATACCTGATTCTATAGCATATTGATGGATCAGTTGTGGGACTTCGCCTGTTTTTCTGCCACGCAGGTGGATTGCTAACTCACAGATAATCAGCTTGTCTGGCTTGGCTTTTAATGCCGAATCAACTAATCCTCTAATTAAGTCGTCTGATCGGTCGCCTGCCTGGCCCATTAAAACCAGCCTGCGTTTTGCAGGCATATTGCTGATGGTCTGTGCCATTTGGCTTAAGCCATGTGCATTGTGGGCGAAATCGACAATGACTTTGATGCCAGCAAATTCAAACAGATTACCACGACCTGGGTTGTTTTCGGGTGTGTTTTTAAAGTCTCTTAAGCCTTGAGCAATGTGATGTCGGTTAAAACCCAGCGCATGGCTTAATGCCACCACAGCCAGGGCGTTGTGAATATTGTGTTTAGCAGCACCACCCAGTGTTACAGGGATATTATTAACTGCAATAATCTCCTGACAATTAACGCCCTGATGATAGTAGATAACATCCTTTCTTACATAACAGACAGCAGCACCCTGTTTTAAATGCTTCTGAATCACAGGGTTGTCAAAACTCCACGAAAACCAGACAATGGTATTGTTTAAAGATTTGGCAAATTCTACACTGCCAGCATCATCGGCATTTAAAATAAGATTTTGCTCTTTATTGATGGCCTGTCTGATGGTAAATTTGGCCTCAACCATAGCGGCTAAGGTATTGATGCCGTATTCCCCAAGGTGGTCCTCGGCAACATTGGTGATCAAAACTGTGGTGGCTTGGTTAACCCCTAGACCTCGCCTTAACATGCCGCCTCTGGCTACTTCTAATATGGCTACTTCTGTGTTGGGATGTCGAAGTAGGGTGCGAGCACCACCAGGGCCAGAATAATCACCTTTATCCAATACTTCATCACCAACACGTATGTAATCGGTGGAGGTGATTCCACAGCTTTTACCTGCTGCTTTTGCTACGGCACTTGCCAGTCTAACAGTGGTTGATTTACCATTGGTGCCTGTGACTAAGGCGAGGGGGATATCTTTGATTTCATTCCATTTGATTTCATCTACATCAGGGATATTATCAATGGCAAAAACCTGACAGCTTTTACCATAACCCAGAGAAACCTCATCATCGTCAGTCAAAAATTTGACATGGTGATTGTATGCAGCCTGTTGCAACTTGATTAATACTGGATTTTGTTCTTTTTTAATTTCACTTTTTAATCTTTCTACGGTCTTTTTAATAACAGATGGTTGTGTATTTATTTCATCAATAGTCATTTGCCAGGCGGCTTCGGTCACTTCTGTGGCGGCGTAGAGGCAGTCTATTGGAGCTGATATCACCAGACTGGCACCATCGGCATAGGCTCTGCTTTTGATACCTTCAGAATTCCATTTGAGAGTATCTAACAAAGCCCTGCAATGTTTTTTCCACAAGGCAATGACTTTTTCATTATCTGTATTCATTATTGAAACATCAAGAATTGCCCCAGCTCTATTCCAAAACAAGTTTGGCCCTGTTAAGCGTCTTGAGTCTGTAATAGTGAGGGTAATATCAGTCATTTTCTTCTGTTCTAGCCAGGCGAACACCTCGTTCATCTTTGATTAACTGCATGGATTCTATTAAGTCTTTTTCATCCTTATCTTCATTTACAATAACATTTGAAACCACTGTGTCATTTGTTATATTGTTTGATTTCTGGTTTTCAGGGTTAAAATGAATGATCTGTTTCCAGCATCTGGTGATGTTATCGCCGAAGATTAATAATAAATCATCATCCTGTGCGGTTTGTAGGGCATGTTCTATTGCCTGAGTTTCATCGGCAATCACTATGGTTTGTTCGGCTTTGACACCAGATTTTATTAACTGTTCTTGAAGCATCAAAGGTACTTCACGTTCGTCTCTGCCACGTCGGTTATCATCGGCTTTAAGAATATAATAATCAAAATGTCCAGCGGCTTCTTTCGCTATAGCATAAACATCTTCATCACGTCGGTCCCCAGGCGCTGCTAAAACACACATTTTTTTGCCAGTGACATCAAACCTGTCAATGGTGTGACAGACAACATGAATGGCAGCAGGGTTGTGTCCATAATCCAGGATGACTTTAAAAGCATGCTCATCATATTGATTCATACGACCAGGTGCCTGGAAAAAGGTAGAGTCAAAGGTGCGCAAGCCATGTCTGATCTGATCCAGTTCTGTGTCCATTGAATAACTTAATGCTGCAGCAAACATGGCATTTTGTACATTATGTATGGCTTTGCCTTCAATGGTTGCAGGGATTAAATGCGTCCACAATAAAGGTATGTGATTACCATTATCATAAATGGTAATCATGTCACCATTTATGCCTTGTTCCAATACCAGAGCCATACCGCCTTGTTTGATGTGTTCCTTGACCAATAAATGCCCTGGGTTCATGGTGACATAACAGACTTTTTTTGCTTTGGTGTAATCGGCCATTTGTAAACATAGGTGATCATCGGCATTTAATACCGCTACATCCTGGGCCACTTCTACCACTACCCGTTTGACTTCAGCTAATTGCTCTAAGGTGTTAATGCCGCCGATTCCCAAATGATCTGAGGCAATATTTAAACAGGCAGAAACATTGGTAGATTTATAGCCTAAACCAGCACGGACAATGCCACCTCTGGCTGTTTCTAGTACTGCTACATCAACTGTTGGATCGCGTAAAACTATATGTGATGCCATGGGGCCCGTCATGTCACCTTTTACGGTTAGATGACCATCGATATAAACGCCTTCTGTTGCCGTGTTTCCTACCACATGTCCTGCTGTTTTTAAAACATGAGATAGCATTCGTGCAGTTGTGGTTTTACCATTTGTGCCAGTAATTGCAGCAATGGGGATTCGACTGGGTGTATTGGCAGGAAATAACATATCCATCACTTTGCCAGCCACATCTCGTGGTTTACCTTCTGAGGGGGCAACATGCATCCTGAAACCTGGTGCAGCATTGACTTCAACAATGGCGCCACCAATGTCTTTATAGGATTTGCTGATGTCTTCACTCAAGAAATCAACACCGCCCACATCTAACCCAACTGCCATCACTGCACGTACAGCCATGGAGCGATTATCTGGGTGTACTTCATCGGTTAAGTCGATAGCTGTGCCACCTGTTGACAGGTTGGCGGTTGAACGCAGATAAAATATTTCGTCTTTTGGTAAAATAGTTTCTGCTGTGTGCCCTGCCTGCTCGATTAATAAATTGGCCTGGCGATCCAGTTGTAGCTGGGTGAGCACTTTCTCATGTCCGACACCACGGCGTGGATCTTGATTGACAATATCAACAAGTTGTTCAATGGTGTGTTTATTGTCGCCGACAACATGCCCCGGAACACGCTTGGCAACTGCGACTAATTCGCCATTGACCACCAACATGCGGTGGTCGAAACCTTTAATTAGTGATTCTACCAGTATGCCTCTTGATTTGCCTTTTTCTCGGGCAAACTTGAATGCAGATTCTATTTCATGATCATGGTTGATATCTATGGTAATGCCGCGACCATGGTTGGCATCTAGTGGTTTGACTACAACAGGATAACCAATTCTTCTGGCCATACGAATAGCCTGTCTTTCAGAATAAACCAGTTCTTGCCTTGGTAGTGGCAAGCCTAAATCGTATAATAAGTTGTGCGTGTCTTCTTTGTCACAGGAAATTTCAACAGCAATATGGGTGGTTTTTGAGGTGATTGTGGCCTGAATTCTTTGCTGAAATTTACCGTGTCCAAATTGCACCAGAGAATATTCATTCAGGCGTAACCAGGGGATGTTACGTTCTTCTGCCGCCTTGACTATTGAGGCAGTTGATGGGCCTAGTTCTTTTCTTTGTGCAAAACGGATAAAGTCAGTTTTCTCTTCTTCAAAGTCAAAATCATCTTCGATAAATTCCTGTAATTGTGACTGTAGTTCATCGGACATTAATGAAAACAATAACTGTCTGGCAATGCGTGCTGCTTCCAGACCCACATCACGTTGTTTGTATTCAAACACCATGTTATAGCAACCTGGCTGATCATCTATTGATCGTGTTTTGCCAAAGCTGACATCGGAGCCAGCCATATTTTGTAGCTCAAGCACCGCGTGTTCCAGTATATGTCCCATCCATGTGCCACCATCTTCTTTTAAACGGCGTATAAAGCCACCTTCAACACCATATGAACAGCCATGTTCCTGTAGTCCAGGTAAACTAGCAATCAGGTCGCCGATAAATTTGTCACCTATTTTGACCGATGGCCACTGTTCTAAAAGGCCTAAATCTAACTGTTGTCGTATAACAGGAAAGTGGGCGTATAAATTTGGTCCTACATAGACATTGGTGCTTAATATTTTCATGGTGTGTGTCCCCTAAATGTTTACTAAATGATTCGTTTTTTGTTTCTAGTCAAAAATAGATGTGTTGTTAGTTAGGCAAATGCTTCTCTGCTATTGATATCATATTTGCAACCTTCACCCAAAATGTGTAATTTCATGCCAATCAATGTAATTGAATCCTGATGTCTGGCATCATGCATTGAGGAGTGAGTTAAATCAGCTGGGTCCACCACAGTGATGGCGCCAGCTCCAACGACCTCCAATATTCCCTCAGGTGAAATAAATGCAGCGGTGTCTTCATCAATACCTATTCCTGAAATAAAAGGGTTGTAGGAAAGAGCGGCTAATAATCTGCCAATTCTATCGCGTTGTCTAAAATGTTGATCAACAATAATTTTATTGGTCAAGCCCAATCCTGGAGCCATAGTCGCTCCATCTTCTTTGGGTGTTGGGCCTGTTTTGCCACCAGCAATCATGTGTTCGGATACGATGGCAGCGCCAGCTGAAGTGCCTGCCACATGCACCCCAAGTGCATTCAAAGAACGGATAAGCTTGGCAACGGGAGTGCCACCTAATATGGTGGATAAACGCAGTTGGTTGCCACCAGTAATAAAAATTCCCGTGGCTTTTTTAAGTTTTTCTATGATTTCCTGTTTAAAACAGTCTTCTCTTTCATCCACGGCAATATACAGTGATTTTGCTCCCATGCTTTCAAATATTTCTACATATCTTGGGCCTGTGTCGGCTAATTGAGAGGCTGTTGGTATGACCAATATTTTCGCATTTTTCCCCCCTGATAACTCACAAAAACGGCGTAAAATTGTTTTATTGTTTTCTTTATCTTCAGCACCGCCTATTGGTATTATCCAACCTCGGTCTACATTTTCAATACTGCCTGCTGGGCACATATATACTCCTATTATTATTTTCGTTATTCCTGTGAAGGCAGGAATCTTGTAAAATTTATATTATTTTTCTTGAAATTCCTGCCTGCGCAGAAATGACGGTACTCTCTTACAGGAGAGCAAGGCTCGTCCTTTAGTAAAATTCATGTCTCAAAACCACCAAATTTGATGGTTTTATGGTTTTTTTGATGCCATTCTCCTAATGCCATCACGGATTCAATGTTGTTGTTACTATCCAATATAAGCAAGTCAGCATCATTGCCAACTTTTATTATGCCTTTTTTGTGTAACCTTAATAGTTTTGCCACGTTGCTGGTTAAAGTTGCAATAACAGCCTGTAACGGGTAATCATCATCCAGTAGTTCTTTTAGATAATCGCTTAACAATGTGCATCGTCCATAATCTAAATGCAATAATTCTCCCTGTTTATCAAAGTGTGGTAAACAACCGCCACCATCTGATGAAACGGTAAATTGACTATTGTCAAAGCCTCTATCAGTATATTTTCTATATGACTCCGCAGCACTGTATTCATCATCACTATCGGTTGCAGGAAAGGCGGTAACATCCATGCTAATGCCTTTTTTTGTTAACTGACAGGCTTGTGTAAATAATTCAATTCTGCGATTGCAATGGGTGGGATTTAAAACCCTGGGTGGAATTTCTGTTTCAAGCAATAATTTTTCAATTAAATCCAACCCTCGCTTTCCATCACCTAAATGAAAATGGACAATACCAGCTTTACCTGTCATTAATCCTGCTACATGTACATCACCAGCAATACGGGCAATTTCAGCAAATGTGGGTTGTGATGAGCGGTGATCAGAAATGGCTAACTCACCAACACCAATGATGGGCTCAATATGAACAATGTCTTTTCTCACAGAACCTGTTAAAGTGTTTAAGGGTATATGATAACCGCCTGTGTAACACCATGCACTTAAACCCTCTTCTCGTAAGGCGTAAACCTGAGCAATAACTGATGATGTATTCCTTGTGGTATCATCGGTACCAAGTAAGCCAATAACGGTTGTCACCCCAGCTTTGGTGTATTGACTCAGGTTAAGGGCAGGGACTTTGGTTTTAAAACCCGCTTCGCCACCTCCTCCAGTAATATGTGCATGTCCGTCAATTATGCCTGGGATGATTCTTTTGCCAGCAAAGTCTTCATCAGTCTCCAGTAAGCTTTCATCAATATTTATGGTGTCTTTAGAAATAACAACAATCTTTCCTGCTGCCACCAGAATATTGCCTAGTCCCATAGGTTCTGGTGCAAATATATTTATATTTCTTAAACGATGAATCATTAATGGAGATACCATTATTACAAAAGGCTATAGTACAGCATCGTGGTTTTTTACTCTACTATTTTATAGCTCTATAGATGATATTAAATACCTCAAATTAAATAATCTGAAAAGATCAACTCCAGTTCTTTTCGAGATAATTTTCGATAGAAAAAATCCACTCCCACAACCAGTGAATAGAGTATTAATGCGTGTTTTTTTACTTCTGTTTTATTTTGATAAATGCCGGTTAAAAGTTTTTCTAGGTATTCATAACGCTGCTTATAGACTGAGTGAACGAAGTTTTTCACCTCGTCATCCTGAAAAGACCAGGCGTTTATTTCAAATTCTAGCCGGTCACCTTTGGCAGTGGCGTCTATGCATTGTCTGCCCAGTAGTGATAGTTTTTCCTGACTGTTTTCACCCATTTCTGCTTGTTCAATAAAGGCATGTGTGAAGCGTTGTTTCCAGAATTGAAGTAATTGCCTTTCATAATCTCTTTTTGATGAAAACCAATGATAGAAACTGCCTTTTGTGACTTTTAGTTTTTCACATAACACCGTAATTTTTAATTCATTACGTCCATGTTTACCTATGGTGTTTAATCCTAGTTTTAACCAGGTTGACTTATTGTTATTTGGGTTTTCTTGCATTTCTTTTGTTTTTATCCGTTTTATTGTGAAATTGTAGATTAGTTATTTGCTACATACCTTCTGGTATGGTACATTTGAATTGAGCATACTTCAAGGTATGTTCGGTTATTATATCATTAAAATTTTGAGGCATATTATGAAAATGACAGATGAAATATTTAAGCAGAAGATCAAACCTTTATTTGCCAAAGCGCTGTATAGCTCAATTGCAACTGTCAATGAGAACGGCTTAGCCCATGTCAGTCCGATTGGCAGTGTGGTGCTAGTCAATAAAAATCGAGGTGTATATTTTGAAAAATTTACCAAAAATATCCCGTTAAATTCGAAAGTAAATAAATATGCAACCATAATGAGTGTCAACACCAGTAAATGGTATTGGTTAAAGTCATTGATAAAAGGTCAATTTGTAACCCCTCCTGCGATTAGGATTGTTATTAAACTGGGTGAATTAAGAAAGGAAACTGAAAATGAAGGAAAGATTTTTAAAAGGAAAGTCAGTCTCTTCAAAAGAACCAAAGGATATCAAATGTTGTGGAAGGATATGTCACATATCCGTGAATTTGAAATTATTGAATTTAAACCTGTATATATTGGTCAGATGACAAGAGAGCAATTTTCATGAATATATGGCTAATAATAGCGGGCATGTTAAGTTTGTTAGTGGCGATATTACACTTGGTGATCATATATTTTGGCACACCATGGTATAAATTTTTTGGAGCGGGTAAAAAAATAGTACAGATGTCAAAAGAAGGATCAGTTTATCCAG
>JAESTH010000020.1 GCA_016763695.1 Alcanivoracaceae bacterium | reverse complement strand
GGGATTACATCTGCAACTGTGGTAGGTGCCAATGATTTGGAAGTGAGTATTGAAGTCAGTGAGAAAACATTAAGAAAGTATCAACTAACCTTTGATGAAATAGCTCAAGCCATACGTTCGTCATCTATAGACCTGCCAGCAGGAGCGATTAAAACAAAGAAAGGTGATGTGTTGATACGTTCGCTGGGACAGGCTGATACCGCTAAAGATTTTGGTGAAATTATTATTCGCAGTAGTGGTAATGGCAGTAACCTAAAGCTAAAGGATATTGCAATAATTACTGATGGATTTGCAGAATCATCAAGGTACTCAAGCTTTGATGGGGAGAAGACTATATCTATCAGAGTTGACGCCATTGGCGATGATGATATATTAAATGTCAGTGCCACAGTAAAAGACTATGTGCAAGCCAAGCAGGACAGTTTGCCAGAAAATTTGAATATGTCTCATTGGTCAGATATCTCTCATTATGTGAATGGCCGCATCGATTTGATGACAAAGAATCTGTTGCTTGGAGGCATATTGGTGCTTTTAATCTTAACCTTATTTTTGCGTCTTAAAGTGGCTTTTTGGGTGATGATTGGTTTACCTATCGCCTTTTTGGGAACATTTTTTGTGATGTCATTTGTTGGTGTTACCATAAATATGCTTAGCTTATTTGGCTTTATTCTGGTTTTGGGAATAGTGGTTGACGATGCCATAGTTATTGGTGAAAGTGCTTATAAAGAAATTCAGGATAAAGGCCATTCTGTTGAAAGTGTTGTTAAGGGAGCACAAAAAGTCGCTTTACCAGCAACATTTGGAGTTTTGACTACCATTGCTGCTTTTGTACCGTTGTTGTTTGTTGGCACAATGTTTGGTAGCTTTTTTGAGGCCATTGGCTGGGTGGTTATTTTAAATTTGTTATTTTCATTAATAGAATCCAAATTTATATTACCAGCTCATTTAGCACACATGAAGTTAACCGATATTGGTACTGAGAAACCAGGTCCGTTGTTGCGGATACAACGCAAAGTCAATGATTATCTGAATCATTTTGTTATAAATAGATATCAGCCTTTATTGAATAAGGCAATTCGTAGACCCTTTCTGGCAACTTTAGTATTTGTCTGTATTTTTATATTGTCAATCGGCATGTTGAACAACGGAGTGGTCAGGTTTGTAATGAACCCTTCATTTACAGCAGACTTTATTTTTGCACAAGTAAAAATGACTGAGGGAACCCCTGATGTAAATACAGAAGCGGCATTAGCAAAAATGGAGCAAGTGATGGTGGATATTGATAAAGAATATTCTCAAAAATTTGGACAAGAAAGTGGTTTGGTGCTAGAACATATGTCAGTAGTCAAAGAGAACCAATTGGATGGCCGGATCATAGTCGAATTAATTAAAGATGAAGATATTATTCTTAATGGCGATGAAGTGCTTGAGTTGTGGCGGCAAAAAGTCGGACAAATTACCGGTACAGAAGTTTTGGCATATGGTTCGCTCACAGGTCCTGGAGAAGGGCCTGAGATTTCGTTTATCTTGTCGTCAGAAAATGTAGTTGAACTTAAGTTAGCATCAGCAGAACTGGCTGAGAAAATCAAACAATATCAAGGAGTCTCTGATATACGTAACTCCATGAAAGAAGGTAAAGATGAAGTGCAATTGACTTTAAAATCACGTGGACGTAGTTTAGGCTTAAGTCAAAGAGATTTAGCAAATCAGGTTCGTCAGGCTTTTTATGGAGAAGAAATTCAGCGTTTGCAAAGAGAAGTTGATGAGGTTAAGGTGATGCTCAAGTATCCATTGTCAGAACGTGAAACTATGGCAACCTTAGATAATATGCGTATTCGTTTACAAGATGGAACGGCAATACCCATTACCAGTGTGGCTGATATTACCATCAGTAAAGCCAGTGATGTTATCATTCGGATAGACAGAAAAAGAGCCAGTACCATATCAGGTGATGCGGACATAAAGATTATCGACCCCAATAAAATCATGGCAGATATCAAACAGGCTGGAGGTTTTTTAGACCAACTCAAAAAAAAATATCCATCTGTAACTTCAGCTTCATCAGGTGTTGCTAAAGAGATGGCAGAATTAGGAGTCTCTATGGCTAAAGGTTTTGCCATTGCATTATTGTTTATATATATGCTTATGGCCATTCCGTTAAAATCCTATACTCAGCCCCTGATTATCATGATGGTGATCCCGTTTGGTGTTACGGGTGCAATTTTAGGTCACTGGATTACTGGTTATACCATGAGTATGATATCGTTATTTGGGGTGATTGCTTTGGGTGGTGTGGTGGTTAATGATTCATTGGTCATGGTAGATTTCATCAACAAATACAAGGCAGCAGGACACACAACTCTTGAGGCGGCAATGGCCGCTGGAACCCGAAGATTTAGAGCGATACTGTTGACTTCTCTGACTACATTTTTTGGCTTGGTGCCCATGTTGTTGGAAAAATCTATGCAAGCCCAGGTGATTATTCCCATGGCAATATCTCTGGCTTTTGGTATATTGTTCGCCACTGTTATTACCTTGATATTGATACCTGTATGGTATGTTATTTTGGATAAATTTAAAAAACAACAAGAAATTTTCATCCCAGAACCAACAGTAATAATCACTGACTCAACCGAAATTAAAATAGAAACTAAAGACATGAGTGTATAGTAAAATATTATCATTACATTGGATATAAAAATGAAAAATAAATTATATATTTTGGGATTGGCACTATTATTGTTGGTATCCTGCCACACGAAAAAAGATGAAGTAGAAGAGCTTAAGAATGAAGTTATTGTTCTTGGTACAATTCATGGACAACATTTAACACAGTCACAATATAGTATTGAAGTTCTGACTGCTATGATTCGAAAAATTGCTCCAGATATCATTTTAACGGAGATACCGCCTGACAGATATTCTATTGCTATGCAGGAGTTTTTGCAAACAGGCAAAATTACAGAAGCGCGGGTCGTTCGATTTCCTGAATATGTTGATGTTATTTTTCCACTT
>JAESTH010000068.1 GCA_016763695.1 Alcanivoracaceae bacterium | reverse complement strand
TGGTACAGATCCTTTAGAAAGGATGGCATCATGAAAGGTTCTGATATCAAAATTAATGCCCAATTCATTTTCCGCTTTGCTTCGCAATTCCCAAATCTTTAGTTCACCCAATTTATAAGACAGGGCTTGTGCAGGCCAACCAATATACCTATCGATTTCAGTCCTTACATTATGTTTAGAAAGTGCGGTATTTTCTTCCATGAGTTTAATTGCCTCATCTCGTGTCATTCCAAAAGCATGCATGCCAGTATCAACCACCAGACGTACAGCGCGCCACATTTCATAAGTCAGACGACCAAAATCTGAATACGGGTCTTTATAAAAACCAACTTCTTTAGCTAATTTTTCACAATACAAGCCCCAGCCTTCACCAAAGGCAGAAATATAATTGTATCTCCTGAAGTTTGGTAAATTATCCAATTCTGCATTTAATGCCCCCTGTAAATGATGCCCTGGAACAGCTTCGTGGAAAGTAAGCGCCTCAAGATTGTACAAAGGGCGTTTTTCTAAAGCATAAGTATTGACCCAATATTGTCCAGGGCGGGTCGACCCTATAGGAGCTGATACATAGCGACCAGTGGTGTAATTGGCGGCAATTTGCTCTGGAACTGGATTGACAGTATAGGGCTGTCTTGGTAACTTGGTAAATAATAATGGTAATTTGCCATCCATTTTTTTAGCTATGAAGCTGGCCTCTTTTAACAACTGTTCAGCTGATGTGGCATAAAATTGTTCATCCGTTCTTAAAAACTGTAGAAACTCTGCAAAGGTACCTTCAAATCCTGTTTGTTTGATAATCTGCTCCATTTGCACACGAATGCGAGATACTTCCTTTAAACCAATTTCATGTATTTCTTCAGGGCTTAAATCAAGAGTTGTGTACTCTTTTATTTGTTGCTGATAATAAGCCTTTCCATTTGGAAAAGAATAAGCGCCAATATCGATCTTTGCAGCAGGAATATATTCTTCTTGCATAAATTTTTTAAAGTTTTCATATGCTGGCATCACTTTCTGGCTGATAATTTGTTGAGCCTGTTGTTTTAATGAGGCTGACTTTTCCTGGCTTATGTTCTTATTGACCACTTTAAAGGGTTTATAAAATGAAGAGTCTTGTGAATTGCTAGTGATGTATTTTTCAATAAACTCAGGATAATGTTGAATAATAATCTGCGGTTGGGTCATGCCTGTCTTTAATCCATTGCGCATATTGCTGATATGTTGATCAAAAACACGTGGGATTTGTGTCATTTTTTTTAAGTAATTATCGTAATCCTGGGCTTTATTAAAACTTAGATGATCTGACATAGAGGCTAGATCAACATGAAATGAGCCCTCAGAAGTAATGGGAAATTGATACTCTTTAAACTCAATATCCGCAACAAGGCCTGCCAAAATATCTTGGTACATATCATAGTTAATCTTATTTTCTGAGGATAATTTATTGCGTTTGATTTTACTCAATTTGTTTAAGAGACCCTGATAGCCCGCAGCCGTTTCATTGTGGTGTCTTTCTGATACATCATTTAAAATATCAGCCGGCGCATTCTTGCTAAAAAAATGAGCTCTTTGTGGAGACTGTTTGAGAGAAAATTTCCAGCCATCTTCAATAATAGAATCAAGCTTATTGTCATCTTTGGAAGATTTGGCATATGTGCCATAAGAAATGATAAGGGCAGAAAGTATGATAATAGTTTTCATAAGCAACATTTAGATAATTAGCGCTTATGATATCAGGCTGAAAGGTTAATTTAAATAATTGAATTAAATAATTGCGTATAATCGTATACTATTATAATATATGCTCATGATAGAAAACTCTAAATCAACATCAGATCTTGTAGCAGAAAAAATTCGCCAATCTATTATCATTGGGGAGTTTGCAAACGGTGAAGCTCTTAAACAGGATGTACTTGCTGAACTATATGATGTCAGCAAAATTCCTGTGCGTGAAGCGCTGTATCAATTGAAAACTGAAGGGCTTGTTTCTTTTAAAAACAATCGAGGGTCAACGGTATCGAGTTTATCTCGCACTGAAGTGGAGGAAATTTACATAATGCGTATCGCATTGGAAGAGATCGCATTAAAACGTGCAATACCTAAACTCCAACCTGAAAATCTGATCGCAGCTGAAAGTGCATTAAAATTACTAGATACCTCTAGCAATTATTCTCATTGGCCTGCCTTAAACTGGGAATTTCATGCAAGTTTATATAAAGCTGCAAACATGCCAAAACTGCTTGATACTGTCTCTGTTTTACATAACAACGTGAGTCGATATTTATTGCTCTATTTAAAAAAAATGGATTTTCAACAGACATCTCAACAGGAACATTGGGACTTACTGGCAGCTTGTAGCGATGGAAAACCAAAAGAAGCTTTAAAAATTTTAAGGAAGCACATGCAGGACGCACTTCATCAAACACTCTTATATATGAAATAGGAAGATATACCATGACAATACTTGATACATTTGAACGCTACCCCCTAACCTTTGGCCCAACACCTATTGAGTACTTACCTCGATTGACTCAAGCTTTAGGGGGTAATGTGGAAATTTATGCAAAAAGAGAAGATTGCAACTCAGGATTAGCATTAGGCGGTAACAAATTAAGAAAACTGGAATACATTGTACCTGATGCAATAGCCTCTGGTGCAGACACACTGGTATCAATTGGTGGCGTGCAATCTAACCACACACGTTTGGTTGCAGCAACTGCTGCCAAGATCGGCATGAAATGTCGCTTGGTACAGGAAAGCTGGGTTCCTCATGAAGATGCGGTATATGATCGTGTTGGCAATATTTTGATGACCCGAATCATGGGCGCAGATTCTCGCATTGTTGATGATGGTTTCGATATTGGCATCCGTCAGAGTTGGGAGGATGCCATGCAGGATGTTCGTGACAATGGCGGTATACCTTATGGTATTCCTGCTGGTGCATCTCAACATAAATATGGCTGCCTAGGATATGTAGCATTTGCAGATGAAGTCCGAAAACAGGAAGAGGAACTGGGATTTAAATTTGATTATATTGTTGTCTGCGTAGTTACTGGGTCAACCCAGGGAGGTATGATTGTTGGCTTTAAAACAGACGGCAGAGCTAACAGGGTTATCGGTATTGATGCATCTGGCACGGTTGAACAAACACGTGCTCAAGTTAAGGACATTGCACAAAAAACGGCTAAACTGATTAAGCTTGGCTATGAAATTACCGATGATGATATTCATATAAACCCAGATTACGCCTACCCCGCATACGGAGTCCCCAGTCATGAAACAAATGAAGCGATTAGATTGGGAGCACAAACAGAAGCCATGATAACTGACCCCGTTTATGAAGGAAAGTCATTGCAGGGTATGATTGATCTAACCCGTAAAGGTTTTTTTGCTGATGGCTCAAAGGTACTATATGTTCACCTTGGTGGTGCACCAGCGCTGAATGGATATAGTTATACCTATCGTAATGGTTAGTTGAAACATAATAGTAGAGAGTTTATATAAAAAAAGCCTGTGAATTTAATAATCCACAGGCTTTTTTTAAAGTTTTCTCAATCCTTATATGTTTTTAGGAACCCTTATTGATTCAACCAAATGTTGAATTTCTTCTGGTGGTTCCTCTGTGAATTGACTCACCGTTATTGCTACTGCAAAATTGATGATCATGCCAATTGAACCTATTCCTTCTGGCGATATACCAAACAACCAATGATCTGCATTATTTAACTCAAGATGCATAAACTTGAAGTATATAATGTAAGTCAGAGTAAATATGATTCCTGATAACATCCCCGTAATCGCTCCCATTCTATTCGTCTTCTTATAAAAGATACCTAATAAAATAACCGGGAATAATGATGAGGCAGCTAACCCGAAGGCGAGGGCAACTACCTGTGCCACAAAGCCAGGCGGGTTTGCCCCTAAATATCCAGCAATCATAATCGCTACCGCTGCGGCGATACGGCCTACCATTAATTCGTTCTTCTCACTAATATCAGGAAACGCTATACCCTTAACTATATCATGCGAAATGGAAGAGGAAATAACCAATAACAAACCAGCTGCCGTTGATAGTGCCGCAGCAATGCCACCAGCAGCAATCAAAGCAATCACCCAATTTGGAAGATTGGCAATTTCTGGATTGGCCAGAACCATGATATCTCTATCCACTTTTAGCTCATTGCCCTTCCAACCGTAACTATCAGCGGTGGCTTTAAACGTTGTGTTTTTATCATTGTAATACTGGATTCTGCCATCACCATTTTTATCCTCAAATGCTAACAAACCTGTTTTTTCCCAAGTCTTAAACCATCTTGGGCGATCTGCATAATTTAAGTTGCCTTCAACCGAACCAATTTCACCGGGTTGAATGGTATCGATAAGATTTAACCTTGCCATTGAACCTAATGCAGGAGCCGTTGTATATAAAATGGTAATAAACAATAATGCCCAGCCAGCTGATTTACGTGCATCTGATACCTTAGGCACGGTGAAAAAACGGACAATTACATGAGGTAATCCTGCGGTACCAACCATCAAAGCCAAGGTAATAAAGAACATATCAACGGTACTTTTACTGCCTTCTGTAAATGCTGTAAAGCCCAAAGCCATCACAATCTCATCGAGCTTTTCCAATAAATAAATACCCTGACCGGTAACCTCGCTACCAAATGCAAGTTGCGGAATTGGATTGCCTGTTGTTTGTACTGCAATGAAAATAGCTGGAACCATATAGGCAAATATTAACACACAATATTGTGCAACTTGAGTGTAGGTAACACCTTTCATTCCACCTAATACCGCATAGAAAAATACAACTCCCATACCGATTAATAAGCCCGTAATAATTTCAACTTCAAGGAATCTTGAAAAGACAATACCAACGCCACGCATTTGACCTGCAACATAGGTAAAAGAAATAATAATCAAACAAACCACTGCAACTATTCTTGCAGTTTTTGAATAATATCTATCTCCAATAAACCCTGGCACGGTAAATTTACCAAACTTTCTTAGATAGGGAGCAAGCAATAAAGCCAATAATACATAGCCACCTGTCCAACCCATCAAATAAACTGAAGAGTCATACCCGATAAAGGAAATAATACCGGCTAAAGAAATAAATGAAGCGGCTGACATCCAGTCCGCTGCAGTTGCCATACCATTGGCAATCGGATGCACCCCCTTGCCCGCCACATAGAAATCACCTGTACTTTTGGCTTTGGCCCAAATAGCAATACCGATATATAATGCGAATGACGTACCGACGAAGAGTATAGTTAAAGTTTTTAAATCCATGTTTATTCCTCCAATCCATATTTTTTATCTAGAGTATTCATTTTCTTAGCATAAATAAATATAAGTACTAAAAATACATACATAGAACCCTGCTGAGCAATCCAAAACCCCAGTTTAAAGCCCGCAAAACGAATGGTATTTAATTCATCAACAAATAAAATTCCACAGACATATGATACAAAAAACCATATGGCCAACAAAATCCCCATCAATCTGAGATTTGCTTTCCAATAGGCTTCGCGATTTTCTTTTGAAGACATAAGACCCTCTATAAATATTAAGTAGTGGTAATATAGCAGAGTCAATCGTATTTTTATCTTATACTTTGGTATAAGTGTATTCTTGTTGTTGATAATATATACTTATTTCGCACCTATTGAGTGTATTTTGGAAAACAGCAATAAGTTTAAATTCGCTGAATGCATACCTTATTTCTTTGTGGAGTTAAATATTTTTTAAATGATTGGTAGCTGGACTATTTATATAATCCTTATTATGTATATGGGATTGATGTACCTGATTGCTACCTGGGGTGATAAACAGGATTTTAGCCAAAACAAACCTGTAAGAGCTTCAATTTACAGTTTATCTATAGCTGTCTACTGTACTTCATGGACCTTTTTTGGCGCGGTGGGAACCGCTGCAAAAACAGGCTGGGATTTTCTGTCCATTTATTTAGGCCCTATTCTACTGTTTACTCTGGGCTGGCCTCTGGTAAAGAAAATAGTTAAGATCAGTAAAAAGAAAAAAGTCACCTCTATTGCTGATTTTGTTGCCAGTCTTTACGGCAAATCCCGAAAAATTGCAGTATTGGTAACTGGCATCACTGTTTTGGCGGCTATTCCATATATTTCTCTACAACTTGAAACCATCTCGGCAAGTTTAGAAGTGATTGCAATATCTGATACGCAAACTAAACCTGCACAATTTAGAACTTTTATTATTGCTGGTATGTTGGCATTTTTCTCCATCGTTTTTGGCACTAAAAAGCTGGATGTAACCGAACACCACCGAGGCTTGATGATGGCCATTGCCTTTGAATCACTATTAAAGCTCATCGCCTTTATTGCTGTTGGTTTGTTTGCTGTATTTTTTTTATACTCTGGACCAGCTGATTTTTTTCAGGTAGCACAGGCAACTCCTAAAATAGCCAATGGCCCATCTTTATCAATGAATTTTATTTCACAAGTTCTCTTGGCTTTTTTGGTATTCATGTGTCTACCCAGACAGTTTCACGTAACAGTTGTTGAGAATGAAAACAGATCTGACCTCAAGTGGTCGCGCTGGGTCTTTGTCTCCTATCTTGTGCTATTTTCTATATTTGTTATACCCATAGCAATGGCTGGCAACCAATGGCTGGGTGGTGGGGTTTCTGCTGATTTATATGTTTTAAAACTTCCAATGTATATGCAACAGGAATGGCTAACATTATTGGTATTGGTTGGCGGGTTGGCAGCCGCATCAGGCATGGTCATTATCTCAACCATTGCCCTGAGTACTATGGTTAGTAATGATTTTGCATTACCGCTCTATTTAAAATTTAAAAAATATAATCTGCCTCAAAAAACAGGCATACAGAATATTGTTTTGTGGAGTAGAAGGGCCAGTATCATCATCATTACTTTGATGGCTTATTTATTTTATTATTATTTGAATGCCGATATACCTTTGGCCTCTTTTGGGAATCTGTCATTTCTACTAACAGTACAATTCGCTCCAACCCTGTTATTAGGCCTCTACTGGAACAGATCTAACAAAAAAGCAGCTTTTGCAGGGTTATCAACAGGTGTGGTGGTTTGGGTCATGCTGGTGTTTTTTCCACAATGGTTTAGCCCAGAGAACCACAATATTCAACACGGGATACTACTGACCTTACAGCAACTGACCAGTGATAATTCTCCGCTGTTTAAATTAGTCAGCTATTCTTTATTAAGCAATGTCGTTGTTCATGTTTTATATGCCCTGATTCCTGGTATATTTGGCAAGCAAAGAACTGTCAATTTGATTAAAAGTCACAACATAAACACCAATAGTATGACCGTAAAAGAACTAAAAGTAGCTGTCAGTCAGATTATAGGCAAAGATATAGTTGATAGCACTTATGAAAACTTTTATCAGGGCATAAATTCTAGCATTGATGATGACTCTAAAGTTTCTACGCCAATAATAGCCTTTACAGAACGCCTGCTAGCTGGGTCGATTGGCTCCTCATCTGCAAGGGCGGTGATCACTGCATTGTTTAAAAGTAAAGGCCTGGCAGTCAATGATATTGTTGGTTTATTAGATGAGACTTCACAGGCAATACGATTTCAAAGACGATTAACCAATGCAACTCTTGACAGTATATCTCAAGGTGTTAGTGTTGTTGATGGCGATTTAAGGTTAGTATCCTGGAACAAGCAATATTTAAAATTGTTAGATTATCCAGAACAAATGGTTTATAAGGGCATGCCTATTGAGGACTTAATCAGGTTTAATGCCAGCAGGGGTTTACTGGGTGAAAAAAATATTGCTGCCGAAGTTGAAAAAAGACTCATTTATTTAAGAAAAAGAACACATTACAGGCATGAAAAGTCCTATGGTAAGTCAAGATATCTACAAATTGAAGGCAACCCAATGCCTGACAATGGTTATGTAACCACCTATACTGACGTCAGCCATTTCAAGAAAATTGAACATGAATTAGAAACCTCAAAAGCCAGCCTCGAACAAAGGGTCAATGAAAGAACTCTGGAACTATTAGACGTCAACAAAGATTTGGAATTAGCCAAACAAAAAGCAGAATCCGCCAACTCAAGCAAAACCAAGTTTGTAGCAGATGCCAGCCATGATTTATTGCAGCCTTTTAATGCAGCAAGACTGTTCTCTTCAATTTTAACTGAACAGGTTGAGCGTATTCCTGATGAAATGAAAGGCACTGTATTAAATTTAGATTTATCTTTAAAATCTGCAGAAAATTTATTAGGTGCTTTGCTGGATATTGCCAAGATTGATGCTGGCGGCATGACGATAGAGAGAAGTAATTTTTCAGTTAATGCTATTTTTGATCAATTAAGAAACCAATACCAATCCAAAGCCCAACGGAAAGGGCTGAAATTTAAAGTGATTGCCTCCAAACATCATGTTAACACGGATCAAAAATTATTGTATCGAGTATTACAAAACTTGACTAGTAATGCATTAAAATACACTGAAAATGGCGGTGTTTTGGTCGTATGTAGAAAGCAACAAAAACAGCTGCAAATATATGTCATTGATAGTGGCGAGGGTTTATGTGATGAAGAACAAAAGTTGATATTTAATGACTTCCTACGTTTAAACAAACCAGCTGACAAAGCCGAACAAGGTTTAGGACTGGGTCTATCCATTGTCGATAGAATCATAAAACAACTAGGGCATAAGCTTTTAATTCGCTCGGTGCTTGGTAAAGGTTCAGCATTCATGATAGAGCTACCATTAGTTGCAGCAACCACCAAAGAGATATCAGACAAAACGGAATTTATCAACGCTAACAACTTAGTTAAACCACCCATTGTATGCATTGATAACGAAAAGCAAATATTAATAGGCATGCAACAATTGATTACTAATTGGGGACATAGAGTCTATTGTGTTCTTAATTCAACTCAAGCGCTGTCTTTATTTGCTGATGGATTAAAACCAGCCATTTTATTGGTCGATTATCATTTGGACAATGAGACAGGAATAGAAGTAATTGAAAAGATATTCAAAACCTATAATTGCAACTGTCCGGTGATCATCATTACCGCAAACAGGACAGAAGAATTAAAGACACTGGTTAAAGAAAAGGGCTATGATTTGCTGTTGAAGCCCATTAAGCCAGCTATATTGAGAAATGTAATTAATAGACTTTGCTCAAATACAGTTAATTAATGCTTAACTGAGAAAAAGCAAGCTACTGCCAGAAAGCTGGGGGAACACTCTTATTTAAAAGGTTTTTGAATCCAACCTTTTTGGCTAAGTACATCAACCGCTATTTGAATCTGCCTTACAGTAAACTTGTTTTTATGTGAACTCCATTCATAAATCTTATTAATCAATTTTTCAAATGTATCAACAGGTTCTTTTTTAATTATCCAATGGACAGTAGCAAGCAACTCCAGGCCATATGGAGACTCAAAACCATCAACTAACTGTGCAACTTTTTTTGATCTTTCATTGGCATGATTATGTTCTTTTAGAAAAGTACGTGCATTTCCAATGGCACTTGGCAACAACTCTAATTGTTTAGATGGGTTATCTCCACCATCAGCATAACCTGTAATAAAATGCCCTTCAATAACATTCAGGACATGTCGTAAATTTTCCGCATAAGGCCCAAATATTGCTTTTTTATATTTAAGCTTCAATGGCTCTCCAGCCTCTTGCATAAAGTACATCAACTTATGTAACTCAAGTAATGTAATAAATGGATCAAGTAAACCTTGTAAATATCGGTTCATTAAAACCACTAAAGTAGCTCTGCCTACGGTCATTTGGGGTGGGTGCCTAGTGGCAGCCATATTTTTAGATTGTGGCGCACCTACTGGTTCAAAGACTATTACTCTGACATCATTAACTGACTGAAAATATTTTTCAATTAACTGTTTAACAACCATCCAATCCAATCCACCTAAACCACTACCCAATGGCGGGATGGCAATAGATTTAATCTCATTTTTTTTAATAATATCAATAAGTGAGGCTAATCCTGATTCAATATCTTCAATGCGGCTTTTTCCTCGCCAATGCCTCTTGGTTGGAAAATTGATAATATATTTTGGATTAGCCAACTGTCCTGTGAAAAATGTAAACATCTTACCCGCGACCACTTCATTATTTTTACAGGCAAGGGCATAGGCTTTGAAGTTGTCAGGATAGGCCTTTTTAAATTGCAAAGCAATACCCCTGCCCATAACCCCAACACAATTGACTGTATTAACAATAGCTTGCGCGTCCTCGACTAGGAGGTTTCCTCTTTTATATTCAATCATTGTTGTCTCTTGTAAATTCAATAATACCAATTATTTTTAATTTCAACAATCGGCTTGTGCGTATTTAGTTGTGCTAATATAGCCGAAACTAGCACAGAATTCGACTTATTTTTAACCCCAATACGTTTTATTAACTGCCAAGGAAAATGATATTCCATTAAAAACTCAGCCTGTTTTCCATCTTTACAATTTACCCAATTATCACTATTAATAGCATTCCAATTAAGTTCTCCAAG
>JAESTH010000067.1 GCA_016763695.1 Alcanivoracaceae bacterium | reverse complement strand
CTAAATTGCGCATAAGCAGCCCAATTGGTATAAGCTCTTATTGCCTCCTCAGCACTCATGTTTTGCTCACTGTACCAACCATCAGTTGGTTGCAGGTTTTTATCTCTTCTGGTTATTGCAGCATGTAATGCGTAGAAAATTGTATGGTCTGAACCTGGTGAATCTGAATTAAAAGTGAGTGAAACGCCCGCTTTTCTTAATGTTCGCCAAGCATATGCATATTTAATGCGTTCATCACCTAACCTGTCTTGTGCCCAAGTTTTATCCTCAACAGCATGAGGTGGTTCCATCGAAGCAATGATTGACATCTCTGCAAACCTGGGTATATCTTCGGGATGAATTATTTGAGCATGTTCTATTCTGTGTCGATTATTCATTAATGTAGGATGTTTATCAAATACGGCTTTAAAATAATCAAGTGTTTCGCGGTTACCAGCGTCTCCAATGGCATGTACCCCAACTTGAAATCCCGCAGCCATCAAATCTGCAACAATTTCTCCATTAAACCCATAACCATCTCCACTGATGCCTTTATGTCCAGGTTTATCTGAATAGTCTTCAAGCAATCGTGCCCCACGAGATCCTAATGCCCCATCATAATAGGCTTTAACTGATTTAATATCCAACCACCCTTCAGGGTCAATATATGGGCCTTTGCTGATCCAAGCACGTGACAAAGATTCGTCTCTGGCTGAAATCATTGCATAGACACGGATGGGTAAATTATTTTCTTTTCTTAGATTTTCAAATGATTGCAGGTGTTTTGTACTAGCGCCAGCTTGGTGAATAGCTACAAACCCATCTTTTGACATTTGTTGTAAGCCATCAAATACATACTTTTGAAACTGTTGATCTGAGGTTTCTGGGATAGATTTATTCATCAGTTTTGTGGCATTATTTAACACTATACCTAATAGTTCTCCCCCTTGATCTTTTAATATCTCTCCTCCTATTGGTACATCTGTTGATTTATCAATACCAGCCAGTTCAAATGCCATGGTATTACCCCAACCCCCAAATCCATGCAGGCTTTTTAAATAGACGGGGTTATCTGGAAAATACTGGTCTAACATCTGACGTGTGGGGTAGTTGTTTGCCCAAGCGCCTTCATCCCAACCTTGGCCAATTATCCATTGTCCTTTTTCAATATTCTTAGTAAAGTCTAAGATTCTATCAATCGCGTCTTGCGGTGTAGCAACATCTATTAAATTAACCCGGTGTAAAATTTCACCTAATTCAGCAATATGTGCATGGGAATCAATGAGCCCAGGAATAACTACTGCTGATTTTAAATCAATGGCCTCTGTCAAATTTGTTTTGTATTTAAGGGCCTCCTGATTGGAGCCTACATAGATGATTTTATTTTTTAATAGAACAATGGCTTGAGCATCAGGATGCCAACCATTTGAATCATGTGGAGCATCTTGGGCTGGTTTGCCTAATAGTGATGGTTCTTGCCAATTTAAACTGTATACCTTGGCATTATATAAAATAAGGTCTGAACTCAAGGGGCTGTTTTCAGATTTGATAATTTCAATATTTTCATCGATTTCTGAATTGTTTGAACAGCCTGTCAATAATAGGATTAAATAGAGAGTAACAAAAATAGCATGGTTTTTATATTTCATAAAAATGAACCGGTATTTAGAGCAGTTTATATAATACCCTTAAGGAAGCCCTAATTAATAGAAAAATCTCAGGCTTTCAGCGATTTTCAATATCAAAAAAGATCATTGTAGAGGTAGTTGTTCCACCTTAAAATAACCCGATGCAAGGTTGAGAATCGCTGAAAGCTCCGCAGGGCAGGGCTTAAATTTAACATGAATGTCATAGTCTAATAAACCAGGTGCCAGTGAATTTCATAATTAATTATTCTTGCTTTTTCATACAAAACCAATTATTCTACCCAGAATATGATACTAAATATGAAAAATGGACATTAATATACGCAATTCTGTCATTTTTCCCTACTACCATTCTTGTATGAAATATTCGGGTTAGCAACAATATCAAAAACACATAACTGAATCTTAATGAAAAAACACATAATTTTTTTAATTCTTACCTTAATTTCAACATATGGATTCTGCCAAGTAGCAAAGAAAGTTGAAACCGTTTTAGTCAATGGAAAGAACATTTATTATGAAGTTTATGGTCAAGGTGAACCTTTGTTTCTTTTACATGGCTACACTCTTTCTTCCAAATCATGGTTACCTTATGTTAATGACTTTGATAAAGAATATGAGGTCTATTTAATAGATTTAACAGGGCATGGAAAATCTGAAGCTTTTAAAGAAGATTTATCAATAAAAGCAGTGGCTGAGGATCTTAATTCCTTAATTGAATACTTGAAATTAGAAAAAATAAAGGCCATTGGATTTAGTTTTGGTGGTGACACCCTTTATCAGCTTGCTCTCATCAATCCAACTTTGATAGAATCAATGATAACAATCGGAGCAGTGGGAACCTGGACGGTTAAGGATTTTCCTGAATACCAGAAAGCTTTCACATTTGAAAATAGAGCTAATTTCCCATGGTTAATAAGCAATCATGGTACAGATAAAAAGATAAAGGCATTAATGCAACAGTTTAATAACTATGTGGTGAAGGTAAGTAATGAAGAATTGCAATCAATAAAACCTGAAGTTTTAATCATGATTGGTGATGATGATGAAGGTATGGACTTAGAAGAGGTGGCTAGAGTTAAGAAAAACCTACCTCAATCTGATCTATGG
This sequence comes from Alcanivoracaceae bacterium, assembly GCA_016763695.1. Lineage (GTDB taxonomy): Bacteria > Pseudomonadota > Gammaproteobacteria > Xanthomonadales > Marinicellaceae > NORP309. The sequence continues at coordinate 15,394 of JAESTH010000067.1, read as the reverse complement.
ATATTACCAAATGTAGCACATGGCGCCCATGAAGGTGAAACCAAGGATGAATTTATCCTAAAGTCTAAGGCCTTTCTATCTAAAAAATAAGAGAGTGTCTTCACAAGTGCAAGGTATAAGTCCCCTTTTTAAATAGTAAATTATTCATTCAATTTCTCCCTCACAAACAAATCCTTAATTCTTCCATAATTGCAGCACGGTCGATTGCCAACACAAAAAAGCAAAGCACCCGAAGCGGCATTCACCGCCTGCGAAGAGCAATCAGAAGGAAGTGCGTGTGGTAATGGTGGAAATAGACCTTATTTAATCAGCTTGGTTTTTGTTTGTGCTTAATTCAAGTAATCAATAATTTTTTTAATAACCGCGCCGTCTTTTAATATTCTACTATGGCCTAATCCAGAGGTTGTGACAAAGGTGGCATTGGGCCAAATGTTAGAAAGTTGCTTGGCTTGATGAAAGGGCACGACTTTGTCCTTTTGATCGTGAATGATCATGCCTTTAACTTTGGATAGTAGCTTGTTTTTTTCTATAGATGCACATGCATAAGGGGCCTTTAAAATGCCCTCAATTTTAGTGATTAATCGTTGTCTTGTATTCTGTGATGCACCGATGGTTTCACACAGAGAATCGACTATAAAATCCATATTCACAGGCGAGCTGATTGATATGAAATGTTTAACATTTAAATCGAGTGCAATCGCATAAGCCGTTGCAAAAGCCCCAAATGAATGCCCAATAATGGCATGCACATCTTGTTCTTGATTGGAAAGTTGCTTAATGAGCCGTTGTAATTCTTCTAAGTTAGTTTTCTTGCCACTGGATTGTCCATGAGCTGGAAAATCAAACAATATAACTCTATATCCTGCATTGACCAATTGTTCACTTAGTACGGAATAACTGTAGGCTGAACCTTCCCAACCATGAACTAACAACACTGTAGGCCCCGTTCCTGCTTGATAGACTTTGCAGCGTTCAGAATATCCAAAGGTAGATGTAAAATCCACCCAATCAGTCTTCATGTTTGCTAGGTTTAAACTGTATGTGTGTTTTTTTCTAGGAGAGAAAAATAGTTTACTGGCCCAAACTCCAGCCAAATGTCCAGAAATTGTTTCTAAAGATTTTGTAATAAATCGAATGGTTTTTAAGATGATTGTTTTCATATTGAAATTTAAGTTAATTGCTAAGTATTCATTATAGGGCTTGATATCCCATTTAAGTAGTGGCAGAATTGACAATATTATGGTTATATGTGACACATTATATGGATTCGATTAACACCAAAAAAGTCATTATTGTTTTATTAGAGGACTTTTTGGCATCAGGTCTGTCAGGAGCAATGGATTTATTAAACACCGCAAATTTAGTGCATAAGTACATGCATAAATATGCGCCCAAGCTATTTGTATGGGAAGTGGTTTCATTAGATTCACAATCAGTTATTGCCTCTAATGGCTATAGTCATCCAGTTGAAAAATTGATAGAGCAAGTCACCTCAGCCGATGTCATTTATATACCTGGGGTTTCTTTAATAAGTGAAAAAGCGATTTCCAATTCACTATTAAAAAATCAGGCTTTGTATCCTTGGCTTAAAAAACAGGCTTTAAATAATTGTATTATTACATCCAGTTGCACTGGTAGCCTTTTCTTGGCTGAAGCGGGTTTATTGAAAAATAAAAAAGTGACCACTTCATGGATGTTTTCAGGTTATTTTAGCAGACACTATCCTGATATTACCTTATTAGATGATGAAATATTAGTGGATGAAAAGTCTATCATAACATCAGCAGCAGCCAGTTCTTATCAAGAATTAATACTCACAATTATTGGAAGATTTGCGGGTAAGGAATTGGCTTTGTTGGTTTCAAAGTATATGTTGATCGACACCAATAGAAGTTCTCAAGCGGCTTTTAAGGTGGCTTTGCCTTCTACTTTTGATATTGAAGATGAATTAGTCACCAATGCAGTAGAGTTAATTCGTGTCAATTTACACAAAAGTTTCACCATCAATCAACTGGCCGAACAACTACACGTCAGTTACCGAACTCTGATCAGAAGATTTCAAGCTGCATTATCCCTTAATATTAAGACCTATATTCAAAACCAACGAGTCGAATCCGCAAAGCAATTATTTGAATTAACCCAATTATCGGTAGATGAAATCGTCTATAAAGTTGGCTATAATGATGTCAGTGCCTTTCGAAAACTATTTAAAAAAACGACAAACATGACCCCACAACTCTACAAACAAAAATTTGGTGTAGTCTAGGAGCTTGTTAGAGAATAGAAAATCTACTACAGAAAAGCTGGATTTGGCTCTATTTTTCGCAGATCTTCGTTAAATAGCCGTGCTATTCGCCTCAAATCATCAAAAAATAGCCCACAAACCAACTTTCCTTCACTACGATTCCTATTCTCTAACAAGCTCCTAGGTGCTTGTTAGAGAATAGAAAGTCTACTGCAGAAAAGCTGGATTTGGAGCTATTTACCACAGTTTTTAGTTATGCATATACCTCTGTTATCAATTATAAAGCTAAATTGTACCGTTTGTATGAGATATTCGGGCTAAGTACCAAGAAGGTTGAGAGTTTCCTATGGTCAAGGGGTGAATACTTTTTGGATACTTTGGTTGACACTTAGTGTTTATAAACTGATTTCACTCATCAAGCAAAATACTTTCATTCATGACTTCCTTAATGCCATGTATTCTGCTGATTTGATTATTTCTTGCATTATTGGGTCATGTTCTGCTCTAACAAAGTCATTCCATCCTTTTTTAATGGCATCCTGTAGATGGTTTATCGCTAAGCTAGAATTATCAGATGAAGCTGCTATTGTGGCTCTGATATATGACAACTGGCGATTATCCCAGCCCTCAGTCTGGGCACGATCGAGTAACTGAGTTGCCTGTTTAGCACTTTGTTCAGCACCTTCTTTATCACCTGTGAGAAACTTAGAGCGAGCCAACAGCGAAAATACATAAGCTGATGCTGGGTTAGGATCTAGTTTTTTTACTTCAGCAGTGCCTTTTTCAAGTAATTCAATCGCTGCCTTTGCGTCTTTTAAAGCTAGTTTAGCGGTTGCAGACCATCCAGTACGTTCAAATAGGAAATCACTACCTACAAATCCACTATTATCAATAATTCCAACCAGCCTTGAGTCAGCAATTTCATTGAGAGCTTCAAATTGATCTGTCATTAAGTAATAGTGCATGGTTTTTACAATAACCCATTCATTATTTGGAGCAGAGACTTGCATTGTCTTGAAGACTATAGCTGCTTGTTGTAAATCATTCAAACGTAAATAGCTATCAAGCAGCAATGACAATGCAACTGGATTTTGTGGCGCAATGTCCACAGCAGTTTGCGCATGCTGCAGGGCTTTGGTCTTCTCGCCAATCAAACTTTGCACTTGCGACATGATAAGTTGTGCGGTGAGTCGTTGTGGTTCTTTTTCAACAGATAAAGTGAGTTGTTCAACAGCTTTGTCATATCGGCCTTGATAGGCATATAACAAGGCCTGATTTTCTGAAATAGTTAGGTTTAACGGGTCTAAGGCTAAGGCTTGGGTATAAACCCGCGTCGCTTCTGCCAAATAACCCTGATCACGTAATAAATTGGCTCGTAGTAGATAAGCATCACTGTATTCTGGGTCTAGATCAATGGCTTTTTGAAATTGGCGTGCAGCATCAGCTTTTGAACCACCACCAAGAATACAAAGCCCCAATGAGGCTTGTGCTTCGGGCAAAGTATTATCCAGTTGTAAAGATTTGGTAATGGCATCATGAGAGTTTTGCGTGGCTATTGATAAGGATAAATTTCCCACTTCTCTCAATAAAATCCAAGAATCAGCCAGTCCCGCATAAGCTTGTGCGTATTCAGGATCAAATACCAGTGCCTGTTGAAATATACTTATTGCTTTTCTTGCCTGAGAGGATGTACGTACCTCTAATAAATCTCTGCCTTCAAGATATTTGTCGTAAGCCTGTAAACTTTGGGTACCTGCATGGATTAATTTGGTTTTTTTATCTCCCAATAACTTGATCTGTAATGACTCAACAATAGCTCTTGCTATCTGTTCCTGAATAAGAAAAACATCATCCAATTTATGGCTGTAAACACCTGACCATAACTGAAAGCCATTGACAGTATCAATCAACTGTGCGGATATTCTTAATTGATCACCTGAACGTCGCACAGTGCCCTGTAATATGACCGAAACATCAAGTGCTACCCCTATTTCTTTAACATCATGTTGTTTAAATGCAAAAGATGAAGTTCTAGCTGCTACTCGTAAGCCTTTTACTTTTGACAGGGCATTTAATATTTCCTCAGAAATGCCTCGGCTAAAGTATTCTGTTGCCTCTGGTTCTAGGTTGCTAATATTTGCAAAAGGCATAACCGCAATAGACTTTCCCCTTTCAAACTCTGCTGCTACTCTTGGCTCCCAATATAATCTATAGCTCAGATAAACAACCGTAGTGGCTAACAAGGCAATCAGTAAGAGACTGATTAAATGAGATTTGGATGCAGCGACAGTTTGTGATGACTCCGAGGGAGCTTTGCCCCAAACCACACCACCAGAAGTTAAATCAAAAAACCAGGACAGGACTAATACAATAGGAATTCCTGCTAAAGCAATTTGAATCACTAAGCGTAATAATCCAGTTGGAAGCCCTAAGGCCGGTGTTGCTATATCGATAAACTCCACAACTGTGGCTACTAATATAGCATAAGCTATGGCTGTTCTTAAGACTTTTCGATGACGTAATTCATTCAAAAATTGTTTGAACATGAGGTACCTGTTTCATTAATTAAGAAAATTAGATTTATCAGCACATTATCACAAATATATAGCTCTGTGTCTTTATCATTTGATACTAATATCCAATGAGACTCGAAAACAACACAAATTGTTGCATTTACTTTGTGGTATATATAGTGTACTTGAATAGAAATGAGTTGATTCCGCACGCAATAGCAAATCAATAGAAGGCAATTCATTTAGATTGATATTGCATATATGTGATTAGTATACTATAATGTGTATCCAATCAATACACAAAAATCAATCATGTCAAAATCAGCACCCATAAATATGCGAGTTGAACCAAGCCAACATGCTTTATTGACAAAGGCTGCGGCAATTCTCAATAAGGACAGAAGTCGATTTATTTTAGATGTTGCCTGCAAAGAAGCTGAGAATGTCTTATTAGATCAAAGACTTTTTTATTGGACAGAAAGTGAATTTGATTTATTTGAAAAAGTATTATCTGCACCAGTCAAAATTAATAAAAAACTACAAAAGTTATTATCAGAATCAGATTCTTGGGATAAATAACCTTGAAACAAATAAAATTGCCATCAGTATTAGATAGCAAAAATTTATTGGAGTCTTTTGATTGTGGGAATGATACATTAAATGAATGGTTATCAAAAAGGGCATTGAAAAATCAAGATAATGGGGCAATCCGAACTTTTGTTATCTCAAATAAGCAAAAAGTTATCGGTTATTATGCTTTAACCAGTGGTAGTATAGAGCGGTTATCTGCTCCAAAAAGCCTTTCACGTAACATGCCCGAACCCATTCCTGTAGCCATACTGGCAAGGTTAGCAATTGATGTGAATTATCAAGGACAACAACTAGGTGCAAGATTGTTAAGAGATGCCATGAAGCGTATCTTGTCTGTATCACAAAATATTGGAATCAAGGCCATGATGGTTCATGCCATATCAGAGTCTGCAAAAGAATTTTACTTGAGCTATGGTTTTAAAGAGTCGACTAATAACTCTATGCTGTTGTTTTATTCGGTTAAAGATATTATTAAACATTTAAACTGGAAATAAACACCTCATTGCATCCAAAATAATCATAAGATATACTTATTAATAATAAAATTGATATTTAAAGAGTCCCACATGGAAAAAGAGTTAAATTTAGACGAACAGAAATCAAAAAGCGAGCATACAAGGGACAGGCATATAAATACCTTTAACGAGTATGTAAACCATCCATAAAGTTTTATTGCTCAAATCTTAATATTAGATAAATTTGGCGTATTTATTCAGCGAGATTAAGCTGGTAGATGTAAGTTGTTGGTTTAAAAGGCTTTGAACGCATGGATGCTTTCGGCAACTTACCTGGATGTATTCACACGTTCTTATAAATCAATGGCTTGCAGCTGCTTTTTAAAATACGCTGAATCACTGAACCAGGGACAGGCATCGGACTGGCTTTGGTAAAAGAATTGATAGAGCTACACCATGGTCACATTGAACTCATTAACAAACCTCAAGTTGGTTGTAGCTTTACCTTATGGTTAAAAAAAGGCCATGATCATTTTGAGGACTCGCAATTAATTGAACCCCTTAGCTTAAAAGGGGATGATTTACAGCAAGACTATAGGCAAATGCCCAAAACCATTGACGATACTGAAAATGAAGACATAACCACCATTCTGGTTGTGGATGATAGCACAGAGTTACGTGAGTTTATTGTTTCCAGACTCTCAAGCTATTATCGTATTTTGCAAGCCAGTAATGGCCAAGAAGGATACGCAATGGCACAAACCAAATTGCCTGATCTGATTATATCTGATGTGATGATGCCAGTAATGAATGGTTTTGAGATGACTAAAAAGCTCAAGTCATCAAAAACCAGTAAATATATCCCCATTATTTTACTAACGGCTAAAACCAGTAAGCGCGAGATAGTAGAAGGTTTACAAGCAGGAGCCGATGATTATTTAACCAAACCATTTGATACATCAGAGTTAATTGTTCGGGTCAAAGGTATGATTGATAGCAGAAAATTAATTCGTGATGAAATAAAACTTGAACTGTCCAAACAACTCACGAGCATCAAAAAAACATCCTCTTTCATCGATAAACTTCATCAAGAAATACTCAGCCAATTATCTAACCCCAAACTAAATATTGAATCACTTTCCACAGCCCTTGCCATGAGTCGATCATCTTTAAATAGGAAATGCCATAAAGAACTGGATAAATCGCCCATGCAATACACCACAGAGGTTCGTATGCAACATGCTTTGGTTTTACTGAAAAACAATAATCATTCTGTCAGTGACATAGCTTATGGTATTGGTTATGAAAGCTTGGCTTATTTTTCACGAGCCTTTAAAAAACACAATGGACAAAGCCCTTCATCTTTTCAAAAATAACAGTATCTAGTCAAGTTTGGATAAATAATAACACATTGATATAAAAGTAAATAACAGCACTTAAGTAAGATGATTTTGACCAACCATAGTATAATAAAATACCATTTGTTCAGTCGCCTTGTGTTTGTTCACTCACCAGTTATTATTATTATTATTAAACTATAGTTAATTCTACAGCAAATAATAATAAGGAAGTGATGGGTGAAACACAGTAATCTTTCTTTTTAATATCAATGTGATAGAGGTTACAAGAAAAGATCATGCATTGATGATGTTAATTGGCAGCAACCGACCACCAGGGTAGATTGGCATTTCCTGCTGCGGATCTTCATGTAAGTCGGGTGAAGTTACCAGCGAAACGCTGCGACCACCCACTTCTATGATGTACTGCCATTTTAATAACCTTTGATAGGCCTTACTCCAATCTTTACCCTCATTGACATGTTGCTTTTTGAAATGAGAGAATCTTGTCGGTTTACGAAATTTAACTAACAGCTTTGCTTCTGTTTGACTCAATTTTCTCAATGGTGATGTGGCTATTTTTCGGCTGTCTTTAATTAAATTGACAGTTCCAATGGATAAGAGCTTAAGTTCGGGGGCAACGGTGCTTTCGAAGGCATTTTTCCGCCATTTTTTTATGGAATTCCTCAGTGGTTTTACATAATCACCAGTGGGCACACCTACCGCTTTAGCATCAAAAAAATAAGCCATTTCAGCAAGCTCTTGTGGTTGAAGGTCATAAACAAATGCGTAACCTGCACATGGTTTTAGTTCGACATAGCCTAATTCCTTGGCTTTTTGAAAATATGGACTGAATCGATCAAGCCGAACCATTGAACAACCACTGGGGGGATCTAAATGCTCCAATGCAGGAATCAGCTTCGCCATGATTTGGTATTGTTCTGCTGTATCATTAGGTAAGCCACATAAGATATTCCAAATAACTCTGATGCCTAACTCTGCACAATCTCTGAGCAGGGATATGTTTTGTGCGGCTGTAACGCCTTTCTCAATTTCCTTTAATATATCATCATCGAGGCTTTCAATACCTGGTTGAACATGTGAAACACCAGCGTTAGCAATGGATTGTAACTGGAACCTTTTCATGTTGGCTTTTATTTCGTAGAAAAAATTTAAGTTGGGTAAGCGCTCTGGAATTTTTTCAAACACAGTATTTACGTGTTTTAAATCCATGATGTTATCCGCCGCTTGAAAGTGATTGATCTGCCAACGCTTACTGAGTACCTCGAGCTCGTTTAAGATTTTATCAGGGGATTTACTGCGAAAATTCATATTATGCCCATTGAGTCCACAAAAACGACAGTGGTGCTTGGCACCCCACCAACAACCGCGTGAGGTTTCAAATAAGATGGTAGAAGTTACCCTATCCGCTAGCCCAGATTTTTTTAAGCTACTGAAATAATCACCATATTCTGGAATCGGAATGTCATCCATTATGACTGGTTTTGGCTCGGTGAACTTATTCGGTTTTGTTCTTGAAAATACAGTCAGGTTATCAGTACTGATTGGTTTGTTATTGAGTAATTGTTCAAGAAATGTTGGAAAACTGTTTTCTGCCTCACCTGAAAAAACATAATCTACTGCTGGGAAATGCGTTAACAATGCTTTTCCCATTGGGCCTTCACAGTTGGCTCCACCAAAACAAGTGATAATGTCTGGTGCAATATTTTTAACAGCTTTTGCAATGGCTAATGAGGCACAATTTTGTTGGAAAGTGCTTGAAAATCCGATGAGTCTGGGTTGACCTGCAATTAACTTCTGAGCCATTTCATCGATAAATGTGTCAGTCATTTGAAAAGCTTTTATGATCAAGGCTCTTTGTTTTTCAGGGATGATGTGTTTGCATCGTTGCAGGTATTGATGCAGAGCATCAACACCTTGTCGTTTGATTTTATCAGAGAAAATAGCTTCGCCAACCAAGAAACTGGTGGGTATCTCCTCACAAATGAATTCATTTAAATCAGCTCCAATTAAACTCGCAAAGCTAATATTGAGATAATTGACCTCACAGGAAATATGTCTTTCTTTTAACACTGCGGTTAAGTTGCTCACGCCTAGAGCGGGTCTTAATATGGATAAAAATGGGGCTGTAACCAAAGCTACATCACTCATGTATAACCTCAGCTTGTTCTTTATTGGTGTTTATTTGAGTGCATTCTGGGGGGGCATTCAATCCAATCTGTTCATAAATCAGATGTTGAATGGTCAGAGAATGGATCTTGTTAGGTAAGGCTTTTGCTAATAATTTTCTATGTGCGGGTTCATTAAATAAACGATCACATGCATGACAAATGCCATCAAAATCAGCATCCTCCAGTGGATTGTCAGTAGTGGCAGTAATTTGTTTCAATATAGCAACCGGCCCTTCATAGGCTAGCCATTGTAAAACTGGGTCTTTATGTGCCTGTTTAACCACTGTTTCTAAAGAGGTTGAGTCAACTTGGCCCATATGTAAAGCTTTGGGTGGTTTTATCACTCCACAACAAGGTACCCAGTTGCCATCAGACTGGGCTGATATATGTCGTAATACTGAGGTGCAAGAGCCCCGATAGACTTGGTCATTGGCCGCTCTGTCCTGACGCATTTGTACAGAATCATCTTCTTTAGCCCGTCCAGTGCTGTTAACGGCTGTCTCAAAGATTTTTAGCTGATTTTTATATGAATCATTGGGGTCTAATATAGCAGTTAAGTAGGCTTTATCAATTTTGTCATTAGGTTCGCGCACCACGTTAACCTTAACAATCAGCCCAGCTTTTACTGAGGCATTGAAGGCATTGATGATAAAGTGTTCTTCAAGGTATTGTGCATGTGAATCATCGTAAGAAAGCATAATTTCCTTAAGACCTGCATCCTTTAATGTCTCGATTATATGTTCAGCACGCTTTGCTGTTTTTGCCCAAAATGCGCTGGTTACTACTGATGTTGATAATCCTTGGCTGGTTGCTTGCTTTATACCTGCTTCCAAGGTTTTACGTGAGACAAAGGGGTCGCCACCAGTGAATGAAACTTTTTCTATGGTTGGGATTTTAGCACTGTTAATAATACTTTTTAATACGGTATTGTATTGTAATTCTTCAGATTTATTGATGTCGGCATCCACACAACAGTGAGCACACTTCAGTGGACAGCGTAAAGTCAAATGGATAACTAGCTCCTGGGTTGTAAAGCTTTTATTCATGATGCGATATCTTGATAAACCAGCACCAATTAAGTTGAAATTTTAATTGGTGCTGGTTTGACTTTATATATCGATATGAACGACTGATGCAGCTACGGCTTCACCAGATAATTTATTGCTGGCATGTTTGGCAATTGCTGAAGCAGTGGCTTCATCTACATGAATACCTAGCGTACTTAAGAAGTTTTGTGGGTCATCACACAATGAACCGATGACATTGTCATGGCTCAAACTTTTACTGACCTCTTTCAATTTATTAACATCTGTATCGATAGATAATTTAAATGCTTGTACGTTACTCATAATTTTTTCCTCAATCTTTAAATTTAAAAATACGACATACCTTTAGTTAAATATGATAACTGTCACTACTTAATATTCAAAAGGTTTGGTCGCGCCACTCAAATAAATTTGTCTCATTAAACAACAAGAGACAAAGGTCTTGAATTCTTTGTTACTATGCAACTTTGGCATCATCTGATTGCTACCAATGCCAGTCGATCATTCAGTTTTTCTTGCACTTTAAAGCCAATTGTTTCGGCCAGTTTTGATACTTCACCATGTTTTAAGAACCAGTCTTCATAGCAGTACAAAGCGACTTGATCTGAATATTGGTCTAAAAACTTAAATAACAGTTCTTTTTCACACTGATCAGCTGATAAAAGGTGACCAGCCATCAGCATGGTCAGTGCAAAATTACTGTCAAGTAATTTGAAGGTGTTCTTGAGTGCAGGGTTAAACATGTTCATGTGAAAAAAATGAGCTTGGTATTTTTGTTGTAACAATCCAGCCCGCTCAATTCTTTTTAAATCCGTGTCACAGCCATATGGAATTATGGAACTATTCCTTGCCACACATTTTTTTAGAAAATAGCCGTTACCACAGGCTAAATCCAATAGTCTGCCTTTGAGATTTTTTAATATGGGCTGAAGGTCAGTAAAAATCGTATTATGCTCATTGGTCATACCAGCTTCTGTAGCAAAACCGTTGTCTTTCCATAAATTTTGGCCGAGCATTTGCTCTGAAGATTGTTGACCTTTGATAAATAATCTTCTGGAGGTCAGCTTAGGTTTACTCAACGTCTGGAAAGGAAAGCGTGTCCCTGATGCCGCTTTTTCAGGTAATTCTGTACCTGCTCTACTGATGGTATATAAATAAGGTGTGGCATCAGTATTGGTGGCAATTTTTGCGATGGGTAAGCGAATTTCTGCGATCCCGTGCAATGCTGACCATTCAACAGGCCATGAAAGTATCTTCCTTAACCATGATAATTCATTCTCATAGCCCAACTGGATCATTATTTTAGCATTACTTTCAGCTCTGATTAAGGATTGTTCGCATGTTCCACTGCAATCCCAATGAGTGACCATTTGAATACCTATGTTTCTTAATAGTGGATTTAATTGGTCATGACCATTTATTTTAATTTTTCTGCGGGCTTGCTTATCACCATTGAGTAGAGCATGTGGCCAAATCATTGATTGATAACCAGGGTTATTAACATAAAAGTCTATGCAGCAATCAGGGTATGAAAACAGTTTTCCCAATTGATAGTGATTGTTTGATTTGTAGGCTTTTTTAAAGGACTCTACCAGCTCACTTCGGGTTATTAAAACTTTTAATTCAGATATTTTCGGGGCTTGAGCCTGGGTATCATAAATCGCATCCATCTCAAGTGGAACAGCCAAATACCCTGCCTGTGAACATTGAAAAAATAATGAGGGAAATGCATCGCTGTCAATATCAATAAGAACCGCTTGACGTTGGTCATTAATAACAGAATGAATTTCTACTTCACTCAGTGCGGATTTAATGAGTTCAATGCGGTCTGCCCATTTATTTTCAACCTGAGTACTGGTCCAGCAAACCCGACAAAAATCATGGAGCTGAAAATCTAGCTGCTGCATAGTACACCAATTGAGTTATTGATTGCTGAAGCAATGCTTTCTTCTACACCTGATTGCCATGATGTTAATAGTCTTTGTTCAATTTCTTGGCGTTTAGGGTGGATAGATAATGGCTGTTTACCCTGTTTGATCAAATCCTGCTCAAAGTGTTCAAAAAGCTGAAACCATACATGACAGTATTCACTTCTATTGCGCCAGTCCGAAGATGCGCCTGTACCAGGACAATTACCCTTGCACATCATAAAAAATCTGCAATCCTTACAACCGTTATACGCTTGTGGTACTTGATATAAAGCCAATTGGCGTTCATAGCCCGGGGTTTGAGATTTAATGAAATCTATACCATCCTTATTGGTTCTGCCACAATTGCTTTGTTGACCAAATCCCTCAACCCCCTTAACTGCTTTAGTGGTGTATGGATCGCAGGTATTCCATACGCAACCTGTTTGATTGTCATCGCCCATTAACAACCTGCGCATGTCATCAAATACATCAAAACGAATATTTTCCAGTTCGTTTTCTAGTTTTAAGAAAAATAGATATGCATCTACATTTTCCTGTTTACTGATCGCAAACATTTCTCTGTTTTCTGGTGAATCTATTTCAAGAATATGTAGTCTGACTTTACTGATTCCGATGTCGTCCAAATGTTTTATCCATTTACCTAATAACTGCAACTTGTCAGCTGTACCGTTGCCTTTGTGTAAGGTAATGATGATAGAAGGTGGTATGCTAGCCTGACACAGCCTTTCGATGGCCTGATGGGTTTTTAAACTGAGTTCACGGGTTTTTTTTAAACTGCCAGCCCACCTGGTGTCATTCATTTCTCCAGGGCCATCTACAGAAACACCAACCTTGACTTGATATTTTTTAAAGAGATTGATGTGTTGCTCTGTGATTAGAGTTGCATTTGTTTGGCAGGCATTCTGACCATATTTTTTTAAACCCCATGCCCACAAATGTTCCAGGTCATCAATGGGCATCAACAAGGGTTCTCCACCAAACAGCACAAAGGGCTCATCAATTTCCCGAATGGCTGATTTCATTGATTCCATGTTGTAATGGTTGGCAACATTGCCAGAATCGCGCATTGGGTTTTGATAACAATACTGACACATAATGTTACACTTGATGCCTAGAGGTCTGAGTTCAATACTCATGATTGATATATATGAAAACGGTTATTGATTGCCCAAAATCTCTTGCTGGTAATAAACATTTATGAATTCCCCCTTCATCGTTTTACACTATTTTCATAATGATCAATTGATGGATTTAACTATTTTGATCTACAACAAAGCAGCCTGTGCAAAAAGTGTGATTCAGAGTCAGTTCGTCATAATCTAAAGTGTTTTATTTACTAATATGTATAAAAGGTTGCACTAATAATTATCATCTTTTGGTGATTATGTCAATATATACATTGATATATATTGTGAAAACGATGTTTCTTGCTCAATAATCAACTGTGAGGCTGTTACATGGGCTTTTAACTATGTATGAGGTAAGAGTCTGAAAAGTGATTGTTAGGACTTTAAAAAGTGTAAGGTCAGCTATGGCACAGACTCCTGAAGATTCTGATCACTCGTCAATTCAAGAAAGAATCACAGCGGAGATAAACAGTCTATTAAACTTTGGGTTTGGTGAAAACGATAGTCCATTTGGCTTGGCTTTAAAATAGCATAGACCCAACAATTTATTACTTTAGCCATTTGAATGCAATGGATGAGTGTACGCTAAATATGGCCAAATTATAAAGTACTCATCAATTTTCGCAAAACAATTATTGACTTCAAAACAAACTTTTTAAACTCAAGCAAAAGCATAAGTTTTAGAATAAAATATAAATATTTTTTTTAAATCACATCAAATTTCTTGTCTCATCTATTTTTGTAAAACCACAACTTCACCTATTTCATCAAAATATAACAGTGGCAAGATGCTGATTTTGTTGTAGAAAAATGGCTGTCCAAGTGCTTGTTATATATATCCCTAATGATGATTTTGAGAGTTCCAAAACCACAGAAATATATTAAATGAAATAAACAGCCAAGAGTCTTGTTATAAATATTGTGACTATCGAATTTTTTTAATATACTGTAAATTATATATCACATATGTTAATTAATGCTTTTTTTAAAAATCATGGTTTTGATCATTTGTATGGTCATTTCAAAAACTGCTTATGTCTCAGATTTTCCCGTTGAAAATTATAATGGTATTGGTATTCCAATGACCGAGATCTTTGGACTTGATGTGCACGAAGGAACGAGTCAAAATTGGTGGTTGGCCAAAACTGATAACGGTATCATTTATAATGGCACAGGGATAGGTCTCAATGAATGGGATGGAGAGAAATGGAGTTACTACAATACCCCCCATAATTCACGAATTCGTTCAGTTAGTCCTTGGCATGATGGCAATATTTATGTGGGAACAACCAATAATATTGGATATTTTAGTGCTAATCATAAAGGCAGTCTCACTTTTAAGTCACTCATTGAAGATTGGACATTTGAACAACATCAATTTGGAGAGATCTGGTCAACGGCTGCAAATGTTGAGGGCGTATTATTTTCTGCAATTAATTCAATGTATTTTTGGGATGGCAAAAAAATCCAAACTATTTCTGATGGGGTATCAGGAATTCATCGAGTCTTTGCTATGGGAGATAAATTCATCTACAAACAAAAGGATGAAAACTTTTTTCAAATTGTTCATACAAACCCCACCTTAAGAATTGAGAAAAGTCATATTACCTTGCCAAAAGGAGTGAAAATTCGTCAAATATTATTCAATAAAAAAGACAATATGGTGATTTTTACTGACAGATTTGGTATTTATGAATTGATTAATGGCAACCTTGTTAAACAAGTAGATGAACTAGATTTTCCCAATGAGACTAATATTTACCATGCCATTCAAGCCAGTGATGGTTATTACTATGTTACCAGTATCACTAATGGTCTGTTTATTTTATCTCCCGAATTAAAAGTTCTCAGGCAATATAGCAAAGAACATAACTTAGGGATGAACACCATTTTTTCTGTTTTAGAAGACAATCAAGGAAATATATGGTTATCAGGGATGCCCAGTATTGTTAAAATG
>JAESTH010000066.1 GCA_016763695.1 Alcanivoracaceae bacterium | reverse complement strand
TATCATATGATTCAACTTGGGTTTTTAGTAAAAATGGTACATCACTACCACTTCACTTCTGCTAAAATCTTTGCGAATTCTCTTTTTCTCAGTGAATGAATAACTCATAACAACTGTCACCTACCTATATAAATTTATATACAAACCAGTTATAAAACCAGTTTACTTGATTCCTATTCCTTAAAATTCTATCCATAATTTTGATTCATAAACCATGCATTATTTATGAATTAAAATATTTTTTTCTTAAGCGACTAAAGGCCAGCGGTAATAACCACTAGCCTTTAGTGCCAATAAATAACTAAATATTTATTTAACGTCTACTTGAGCGCCAGCTTCATCTAATTGTTTCTTAATAGATTCTGCTTCACTTTTGTCTACGCCTTCTTTAACGTTCGTTGGTGCACTTTCAACCAGATCTTTAGCTTCTTTTAAGCCAAGACCTGTGATACTACGAACGGCTTTAATAACTGCAACTTTCTTGTCACCAAAACTAGTTAGGACAACGTCAAATTCAGTTTGCTCTTCTGCAGCTTCCGCAGCAGCAGCAGGGGCAGCAGCAGCAGTAGCTACAGCAGCAGTAACACCAAATTTATCTTCCATTGCTTCAATTAATTCTACAACTTCCATAACACTCATGTTAGAAATTGTTTCTAAGATATCGTCTTTTGAAACGGCCATCTTCATTCTCCAAAATTTTGTTTATATTTTAAATGTATATTTTTAATTATTAAAAACTATACAGCTTCTTTTTGATCGCGAATTGCAGCAATCGTTCGAACCAGTTTAGTATTTGGTTCGGCCAATGTACGAACGAATTTCTCAACAGGTGCCTTCATAACACTCATTAACTGGCTAATAGCCTGATCTTTAGTAGGTAACGATGCCAGCCTTCCTAATTCGGAAGGATCAAACATTTTACCGCCTATTGATACCAACTTGGTTATTAACTTATCGTTCTTTTTAGCGTAATCTTTAATTAAACGAGCCGCACAACCAGGATCTTCTTGTGAAAAAGCATAAATCATTGGACCAGCCAATGAGTCTGCAACACATTCAAATTCTGTACCTTGTAACGCACGTTTGACTAAAGTATTTTTTGCAACTTTCAGAAAAACACCTGTTTTTCTGGCATCAGCACGCATTTCAGTAAAACTATCTACTGTAATACCACTGTACTCAGCAACAACTAGTGCATGAGCATCAATTGCAACGCTAGCAATCTCAGCAACCACAGCTTTTTTCTGTTCTAGACTTAGAGCCATGTTTACCTCCTTTGATAAACGTATCAAACAAACCCACCACAAAAATTGTGATAGGACTTTGGTGGCCATTTCAAGTTTAGCAACCCAAATAAAACAGGCTGCATACTATCAAGGCTTCACCATCTACGCAGGAAATTAAGATAGACCATCTTCATGACTGATGTTTCACCTGCGGTCTTTGACGGCTATCACAATGACAGCCCTCAAATTTCTTACTTGTTTGTATTATTTCTACTTATGTAGAAATAATACAAACATATTTTATTTTAAATCAAGTGATCCTATATCAACGATAAGACCAGCTCCCATCGTACTTGAGATACTGATTTTTTGTAAATATTTACCCTTTGCAGCGGATGGTCTCTTCTTATTTGAATCTACCAATAATGCCATTAAGTTTTCTTTTAAGGCATCTGCACTAAAACTGACCTTGCCGATCATCGCATGGATGATTCCAGCTTTATCGATTCTGTACATTGCCTGTCCTGACTTATTGTTTTTAATTGCTGTAACAACATCAGGTGTGACTGTTCCAACTTTCGGATTAGGCATTAACCCTCTTGGACCTAGTACTGTTCCAAGCTTACCGACAACACGCATGGCATCTGGAGAGGCTATTACCACATCAAAATCCATCATACCGCCTTTAATTTCAGCTGCCAAATCATCCATACCAACAAAATCAGCACCAGCTTCTCTTGCTGCATCCGCTTTTGGACCCTGAGTAAATACTGCAACACGTATAGTTTTACCTGTACCTTGTGGCAAAATTGTCGCTCCACGAACTACTTGATCTGATTTAGTCGCATCAACGCCAAGTTTAATCGCAACATCTACTGACTCATCAAATTTAACTTTTGAGTTATCACTTAAAAATTTAAAAGCTTCTTCAACTGCATAGACATTTTCTGGATCGAATTTTTCACGGATCGCTTTTAGTCTTTTTCCTAATTTAGCCATTATTTAACTCCTTCCGTATTGACACCCATACTGCGAGCAGTACCAGCGATAGTTCTAACAGCAGCATCTATATCTGCAGCTGTCAAATCTGGTTCTTTAGTTTTTGCAATTTCTTCCATCTGATCACGGGTAATTGTCCCAACTTTTTCTGTATTTGGTTTTCCACTTCCACTTTTAAGACCCAGTGCCTTTTTAATCAAGACAGCAGCCGGAGGCGTTTTAATAATGAAAGAAAAACTTCTATCATTATAAACAGTAATAATAACCGGGGTAGGAAGTCCTTGTTCTAAACCTTGAGTTTTGGCATTAAATGCTTTACAAAACTCCATGATATTAACACCATGCTGTCCCAATGCTGGACCAACTGGAGGACTTGGATTTGCCTTACCGGCAGGTACCTGTAACTTAATATAGGCTTCGACTTTTTTTGCCATTTTCATTCCCTGGGTTCAAGCGCTTAGGTTAAATAAGCTCCCCATCGTTTCATTTATTAAATATTATTAAAGCTTCTCAACTTGCCCGAACCCTAGTTCAACTGGGGTTGATCGGCCAAAAATTGAAACCGCCACTCTGATTTTGCTTTTCTCGTAATTAATATCTTCTACTTCGCCGTTAAAATCAGCAAAAGGACCATCAATCACTCTCACCAATTCACCAACATTAAACAATATCTTGGGCTTAGGTGCATTTTCACCATCCTCAACACGCTGTAGAATTGCATCCGCTTCTTTCGTTGTTATTGGCGCAGGATTTTCTTTGGTTCCACCAATAAAACCAAGCACTTTTGGCGTTTCCTTTACTAAATGCCACGAATCATCGTTCATGTCCATTTCCACCAACACATAACCTGGAAAGAATTTTCTTTCGCTTTGACGCTTTTGACCTTTACGCATTTCAATAACAGTTTCTGTAGGAACCAATAGCTCTCCGAAATGCTGCTGCATGTCCAAACGATCAATTCTTTCCTGCATCGCTTGACATACCTTGTGCTCAAAACCCGAATAGGCGTGTACTACATACCACTTCTTAGACATATGTGCTCCTTTATCCAAAGAAATAGCCTACCAACCAGCTAAAGAAAAAATCAACTATCGATAGAAATAATCCAATAATAATCACCACTACAATAACTATCAATGTAGTTTGCAGTGTTTCATTGCGCGTAGGCCAAACTATTTTTTGCCTTTCTATGTTAGAACTTTTAACAAAAGCAAAAAAGCCTCTGCCCTTTTGAGTTGTAGCGGCTATTAAGGCTCCCAGAGCTATACCTGCAAATAATATTAAAACACGTAAAACAGTCGCAAGCTCGTCTTCATAATAGAGATTACCTACAACACCTGCAATTATAGCTGCAATTGCAAGCCACCAACGCAGTTTTTCGCCGATTGAATTTTTTACTTCTGCTTGACTCATCTGTTTATCCTATCTTTAACACACTTTACTACACTCAACTCTAAGACTTTAATGGCAGGCCAGGAGGGAATCGAACCCACAACCTACGGTTTTGGAGACCGTCGCTCTGCCAATTGAGCTACTGGCCTATATTCATTAAAATATAGCTAAAACCTTAGAGAAACTAAAAGCCAGCAATTTTTACTGCTGGCTCAATACAATTTATTTGTTATGTTTGCCTGCTATTTAAATATCTTAGCAACAACACCAGCACCAACTGTACGTCCACCTTCACGAATCGCAAAACGCAAACCTTCTTCCATCGCAATCGGGTTGATTAATGTAACAACCATTTTCACGTTATCACCAGGCATTACCATTTCAACACCTTCAGGCAACTCACATGCCCCTGTGATATCCGTTGTACGGAAGTAAAACTGTGGTCTGTAACCTTTAAAGAATGGAGTATGACGACCACCTTCATCTTTAGAAAGGATATAAACTTCAGCTTCAAACTCTGTATGTGGAGTAATTGTGCCAGGATGAGCCAAAACTTGACCACGCTCAACATCATCACGCTTAGTACCACGCAATAGAACACCAACGTTATCACCAGCACGACCTTCATCCAATAATTTACGGAACATTTCCACACCAGTACATACTGATTTAGTTGTATCTCTGATGCCGATGATTTCTAAATCTTCACCAACCTTAACTATACCACGTTCAATACGTCCTGTTACCACTGTTCCACGACCTGAAATTGAGAACACATCTTCAATTGGCAATAGGAATGGTTGATCAATATCACGCTTAGGCTCTGGAATATAATCATCCAACACGGCAAGCAATCTTTCGATTGACGGCACACCGATATCACTGGTATCGCCTTCTAAAGCCTTAAGAGCCGAACCCATAACAATTGGCGTATCATCACCAGGGAAATCATAATCACTTAGTAATTCACGAATTTCCATTTCAACAAGTTCCAATAACTCTTCATCATCCACTTGATCACATTTATTCATATATACGACTATATATGGAACACCAACCTGACGACCCAATAAGATATGCTCACGAGTCTGTGGCATTGGACCATCAGCAGCGGAAACAACCAGTACAGCACCATCCATCTGTGCCGCACCTGTAATCATGTTTTTAACATAGTCAGCATGGCCTGGACAATCTACGTGTGCGTAGTGACGAGCTTCTGTTTCATATTCCACATGTGCTGTAGCAATTGTGATGCCGCGCTCACGTTCTTCAGGCGCATTATCAATTTGATCATAATCTTTAAATTCACCACCTTGAGCTTCAGCACAAACTTTAGTTAGCGCCGCAGTTAACGTGGTTTTTCCGTGATCAACGTGACCAATTGTACCCACATTTACATGGGGTTTGTTGCGTTCAAATTTTTCTTTAGACATCTTATTTTCTCTACTGCTAAATATGTTGTTGTTACAATTATTACTTAATTATTAAATACATTATCAGATGCAATCTCATAATGATCAAACTCCATCGAATAGCTGGCTCGACCCTGTGTAGCTGAACGTAAGTCCGTTGCATAACCAAACATTTTCGAAAGCGGAATGAAACACTTGATAATTTTACCTGACACAGAATCCTCTATACCTTCCAAATTACCCTTCTTTTTATTCACATCGCCAACTACATCACCCATGTATTCTTCTGGGGTTATAATTTCTACCTTCATTACTGGCTCCAGTACAACCGGACCAGCTTCTAACGCGCCTTTTCGAAAAGCCATCGAAGCAGCAATCTTAAAGGCCATTTCACTCGAATCCACCTCATGAAATGAACCATCTATTAGTGTTACTTTGCAATCTACTACTGGATATCCTGCCAGTACGCCATTTTCCATTTGCTCATGTATACCCTTATTAATTGATGGTATAAATTCTTTAGGAATCACCCCACCTTTTATCTCGTTAACAAATTCATAACCCAAACCTTGTGCTAATGGCTCCAGCCTAATCTTAACATGTCCATATTGCCCCTTACCACCAGACTGTTTGATAAACTTTGCATCCTGCTCTATTGTCTTTGTTATCGTCTCTCTATTTGCCACCTGAGGCTTACCCACATTGGCATCTACCTTAAATTCACGTTTCATCCTATCAACGATAATATCTAAATGCAACTCACCCATACCAGCGATGATTGTTTGCCCTGATTCTTCATCAGAGCTAACCCTAAACGAAGGATCTTCCTGAGCTAATTTTGCTAAAGCAACAGCCATTTTATCTTGATCAGCTGTCGTTCTTGGCTCAACTGCAACCGCAATCACAGGCTCTGGAAACTCCATTTTCTCCAATGTAATGACAGCGTTATTAGCACATAGCGTCTCACCTGTTGTTACATCCTTCATTCCTACAACTGCAGCAATATCTCCAGCTCTTAATTCTTTAATTTCTTCTCTGGAATTAGCATGCATCTGTAACAATCTGCCAATTCTTTCTTTTTTACCCTTTATCGGGTTATATACCATTTCACCAGTTTTTACCGAGCCCGAATAAACCCGTAAAAAAGCCAAAGTTCCAACAAATGGATCAGTAGCAATCTTAAAAACCAGCGCCGCAAAAGACGCCTTATCATTTGGCTCTCTTTCACCCAGCTTTCCACTGGAATCAATAACGCCTGTAATTGCAGGAACATCTAGCGGAGAAGGAAGTAATTCCACCACTTTGTCCAACATTGCCTGAACACCTTTATTTTTAAAAGCTGACCCGCACAAACAGCAAACAATATCATTATTAATTGTTCTTGTTCTTAAGCCTTGAAGAATTTCTGAATCTGTTAATAAACCGTCTTCCAGGTATTTATCCATCAATTCATCGTTGGCCTCAGCAGCAGATTCAATCATAAACTCTCTGGCTGCTTCGCAATCGACTAGCATTTCATCTGGGATACTTCTAGTCTCATACTCCATTCCCATATTTTCTTCTTTCCAATAGATCGCCTTCATCCGCAGCAAATCCACCAATCCAGCAAAATCCTCTTCTACACCAATCGGCAATTGTATCGGCACTGCAATAGCACCTAATCTTTCACGTATATGCTCTACAACACGCTCAAAATCCGCACCAATTCTATCCATTTTATTGATAAAAGCCAATCTTGGTACCTTATAACGATCTGCCTGCCTCCAGACAGTTTCGGATTGTGGCTCCACACCTCCTACAGCGCAAAAAACCGCAACCGCACCATCCAAAACTCGCAGAGATCTTTCGACCTCGATTGTAAAATCAACATGACCAGGTGTATCTATTATATTGATCCTGTGACTCTCAAATTGCTTACCCATACCACTCCAAAAACAGGTCGTGGCAGCAGATGTTATCGTTATACCCCGCTCCTGCTCTTGTTCCATCCAATCCATCGTAGCATTACCATCGTGAACCTCACCAATTTTATGCGACACTCCTGTGTAATACAAAATTCGTTCTGTAGTCGTGGTCTTCCCTGCGTCAATGTGCGCCATAATTCCTATATTGCGATACCTTTCGATAGGAGTTAAACGCGCCATGACTATTCCAATATTCTTAGTGTTTTTAAACTATTTTTTCACTACCATCTGTAGTGAGCAAATGCCTTATTGGCTTCTGCCATCTTATGCGTATCTTCGCGCTTCTTCATTGCCGCACCACGATCGTGCAACGCATCAATCAACTCGCCTGCCAGCTTTTGTGGCATACCATCTTCGCCACGCTTTCTTGCAGCATCAATTACCCAACGCATTGACAAAGCCATCTGCCTACTTGTTCTTACTTCTATTGGAACCTGATATGTCGCACCACCAACTCGGCGAGACTTTACTTCAACCATTGGCTTCACTTTTGTCAAAGCTGCTTCACACAATTCAACCGCGTCACCTTTTTCTTTAGCAACAACTGCATCCAATGCACCATATATGATTTTTTCAGCAACAGACTTCTTTCCATCCACCATAACCATATTCATAAACTTACTAATCAATTCACTACCAAATTTTGGATCTGGAAGAATATCTCTTTTAAAATTACTTTTCTTTCTTGACATTTTATTAAACCTTTTTCAACTTAGCTTTTAGGACGCTTAGTGCCATATTTAGAACGACCCTGCTTTCTATCACCCACACCCGCCGTATCTAATGCACCACGCACGACATGATACCTAACACCCGGTAAATCTTTTACACGACCACCACGTATCAATACAATAGAATGCTCTTGTAAGTTATGGCCCTCGCCGCCAATATAACTTGTTACTTCAAAACCATTTGTCAGTCTTACACGAGCTACTTTACGCAATGCTGAATTTGGTTTCTTTGGCGTCGTTGTATATACACGCGCACAAACTCCACGTCGTTGTGGACACGCTTCCAAAGCCGGTACATTTGTTTTATATGCTTTCGGCTTTCTAGGCTTTCTTACTAATTGGTTTATAGTTGCCATATTATTTTTCTTTACCCTATAGAAAACAAAAGACAGACCAGTCAAAACCAGCCTGTCGAAATTAAGAACGGGGATTTTAGTGACTCTCCCCCATATAGTCAAGCATTGTTTTGATAAATTATGAAATTTATCGCATGTCCCAACTATTATTTATTTTTAATGAGCATATCGACAAGATTTGCTTATCATTTTTATCAATATCCTTATTACTGTTTTGCCTCGATTTACGTTTATTCGTTAAATTGTTAAAACAACGAGGCTATTATCCTTCAAACAGCACTTTATTAATCACCAAACAGCATGGCTGATTCGTCAATCATTGATTCCGCCTCAATCGCCATCAAATCTGATTTCAAGATTTGTTCGCGTGATTTTCTACGCTCTTGATGAAAGGCCAAACCCGTTCCTGCTGGAATCAGTCTACCCACTATAACATTTTCTTTCAAGCCTCTTAGATAATCCTTGGTACCTCTTACAGAAGCCTCAGTTAGCACTCTTGTGGTTTCCTGAAATGATGCCGCAGAAATAAATGACTCTGTCGCTAATGATGCCTTAGTTATACCTAGCAACATCAATTCATAACCCACAGGAATACCATCTTTCTTCAGAATATCCTTGTTGATAGCAGTCACTTCTTTTAATGATACCTGCTCTGACTTAAGTAAGTCCGAATCCCCAGGAGAGACAATTTCAACTTTACGTAGCATTTGCCTGATTATTGTTTCTATATGTTTATCATCGATTTTTACACCTTGCAGACGATAAACATCCTGAATTTCATTAACTAAATAGTTTGCCAAAACAGGCACGCCCTGTAAACGCAATATATCATGTGGACTTGGTTCACCTTCGACCACCACTTCGCCTCTATCTACATGCTCACCCTCAAACACGATGATATGACGCCATTTAGGAATCAGCGTTTCCACACTTTCACCACCTTTAGTGGTGATAACCAGTCTATTTTTACTCTTGGTCTCCTTACCAAATGAAACAACTCCAGCAGCTTCAGCCTGAAGCGCAGCATCTTTTGGCTTTCGTGCTTCAAATAAATCAGCTACTCGTGGTAAACCACCCGTAATATCTCTATTTTTACTTGATTCCTGCGGAATCTTGGCCAGAAAATCACCCACTTTTACTTCTTGTTTATTCTGAATATTTATGGTTGCACCAGGAGGAAGGAAATACTGAGCAGGAATATCCGTTCCTGGAATCATAATCGCCTTACCACGTTTGTTTTCCAATCTTACTGTTGGACGCATGTCTTTGCCTTTAGAACCACGAATCTTAGGATCAGTAATTACAAAGCTGGTTAAACCAGTCAATTCATCCACTTGTTCCTGTACCGTCACATTATCCACGAAGTCTATATAGTTAACCACACCCGCAACTTCTGTCACAATTGGATGTGTATGTGGATCCCACGTGACCAAAATATCTCCACCTTTAACTTTAGCCCCATCATTGACGCTAATAACTGAGCCATAAGGAATCTTGTAACGCTCTTTCTCACGACCTGACGCCTCATGTATTGATAACTCACCAGATCTTGAAATCGCCACCAGTTTTTTATCTTTATTTTTGACTGTCTTAATATTGTGCAATTTAGCCATACCATCAGATTTAATCTGAATCTGATTGTTAGTAGCTTGTTTTGATGCAACACCACCAATGTGAAATGTACGCATGGTTAACTGCGTTCCTGGCTCACCAATACTTTGTGCTGCAACCACACCAACTGCCTCACCGAGACTAACAAACTTACCTCGAGACAAATCACGACCATAACACATGGCACAAATACCAGTCTTGGCCTGGCAAGTAATGGGTGATCTAACTTTGATTTGATCTATACCAATTTCTTCAATTTTTGCTACCCATTCTTCGTCTATCAACAGACCCTGTGCAAATACTGGTGTTTCATCACCTTCTTGAGTAAAAATATCCTCTGCAACGATTCTACCTAAAACTCTATCACCAAGCGACTGAACCACTTCACCGCCCGCAACAATTGCCTGCATATTCATACCGGTAATGGTTTCACAATCATTAATAGTTATCACTACATCTTGTGCCACATCTACCAAACGTCTGGTTAAATAACCTGAGTTGGCTGTTTTTAAAGCGGTATCTGCCAAACCTTTACGTGCTCCATGAGTCGATATAAAGTATTGCATAACATCCAGACCTTCTCTGAAGTTTGCCTTAATTGGCGATTCAATGATAGAACCATCTGGCTTAGCCATTAAGCCACGCATACCAGATAATTGTCTCATCTGAGCTGGGGAACCCCTGGCTCCTGAATCTGCCATGACAAATACTGAGTTCATGGAATCCTGACGCACTGTGTTGCCGTCTCTGTCTTTAACCATATCTGTACCCAATGCATTCATCATTGCTTTGGCCACATCTTCGTTAGCACGTGACCAGATATCAATCACTTTATTGTATCTCTCACCTGCCGTAACCAAACCTGAAGAGTATTGTCCCTGAATAGCCAGTACTTCTTTTTCTGATTCTTGCAGAATACCTTTTTTCTCATCTGGAATGATTAAATCATCTACACCGATTGACATCCCTGAATAGGTAGCATACCTAAAACCTGTATACATTAATTGGTCGGCAAAAATAACGGTATCCTTAACACCCATTTGGTGATAGCAGGTGTTTAATAATTTTGAAATATTCTTTTTAGATAAAACCACATTGATGTTGGAAAAATCTAGACCTTTTGGCAAAATTTTATCTAAAAGTGAACGACCAACCGTAGTGTCTACCAGTTTAACTTCTTGATGCTCTATTCCATCTTCGTCAGTTATGGTTGATGTTAATCTCACCTTTATCTTTGCTTGTAATGTGACTTTTTCATTATCATAAGCCCTTTGTACTTCATCAGTATCTGCAAATATCATGCCTTCGCCAGGCTGATTAATCAGCTCGCGAGTCATATAATACAAGCCTAATACTACATCTTGTGATGGTACGATGATTGGCTCACCACTTGCTGGTGACAAAATATTATTGGTGGACATCATTAAGATACGCGCCTCTAACTGCGCCTCTATTGACAATGGCACATGTACTGCCATTTGGTCACCATCGAAATCAGCATTAAATGCGGTACAAACCAGCGGATGTAATTGAATGGCTTTACCTTCAATAAGAATAGGCTCAAATGCCTGAATCCCCAATCTATGCAGAGTTGGCGCACGATTCAACATCACTGGATGCTCACGTATAACCTGTGCAAGAATATCCCATACCTCTGGTGTTTCATCTTCTACACTGCGTTTAGCAGCTTTTATGGTTGAAACGAAATCATTCTGTAGTAATTTACCTAATATAAAAGGTTTAAATAACTCTAAAGCCATTTTCTTGGGCAGACCACATTGGTGCAATCTTAGAGTTGGACCTACCACAATTACTGATCGTCCGGAGTAATCTACTCGTTTACCCAATAAGTTTTGACGGAAACGACCCTGTTTACCTTTAATCATATCTGCTAAAGATTTCAAAGGACGTTTATTGGTGCCTGTAATGGCTCGACCACGACGACCATTATCCAATAAGGCATCAACCGATTCTTGCAACATACGTTTTTCATTTCGCACGATAATATCTGGCGCATGCAGGTCTAACAATCGTCCCAATCTGTTATTTCGATTGATAACCCGACGATAAAGATCGTTTAAATCCGATGTAGCAAAACGACCACCATCCAGTGGTACTAATGGACGCAATTCAGGCGGCAACACAGGTAACACGGTCATGATCATGTGTTCTGGACGGTTACCCGACTTGACAAATGAATCAAACAATTTGATCCGTTTTGACAGTCTCTTAATTTTTGTTACTGAACGTGTTGATTCAATTTCTTCATGAAACTGTACCAACTGTTTGTTCAAATTTATTTCTTTAAGCAAATCATAAATGGCTTCTGCACCCATTTTTGCTTTAAATTCATCACCCCAGGATTCAATGGCACTGGTGTATTGCTCATCGGTTAACAATGAACCTTTTTCCAGATCAGTCATACCAGAATCGGTAACAACAAATGATTCGAAATATAATATACGCTCAATTTCGCGTAAGGTCATCTCTAACATTAAGCCAATTCTTGATGGCAGTGATTTCAAAAACCAGATATGAGCAACAGGGCTGGCTAGCGCTATGTGTCCCATGCGTTCACGTCTTACTTTTGATAGTGTTACTTCTGTACCACATTTTTCACAGACCACGCCACGATGCTTCATGCGCTTGTATTTGCCACAGAGACACTCATAGTCTTTTACAGGTCCAAATATCGCCGCACAGAACAATCCATCACGTTCTGGTTTAAAAGTTCTGTAGTTTATGGTTTCTGGTTTTTTTACTTCACCAAAAGACCAGGAGCGAATTAACTCAGGTTGCGCTAAGCTTGCTTTAATCAAATCAAAGTCCTGAACTTCTTTTTGCGGATTAAACAGTTTAAGTAAATCTTTCACATTATTCTCCTAATTTATCCTGGGGTTATTCGTTTTCTAGTTCAATATTAAGTCCTAAAGATCGCACTTCTTTTACAAGTACGTTGAAAGACTCTGGCATACCTGCCACAATTTCGTGACGACCATCAACAATGTTTTTGTACGACTGATTACGTCCAATAACATCATCTGATTTAACCGTTAACATTTCCTGTAGCGTATACGCTGCACCATAAGCTTCTAATGCCCAAACTTCCATCTCTCCAAATCTCTGGCCTCCAAATTGAGCTTTACCACCCAATGGTTGCTGAGTAACAAGTGAATATGGCCCTGTTGATCGCGCATGCATTTTGTCATCTACCAAGTGATTTAGTTTTAACATATACATATAGCCAGTTGTCACGGGTCTATCAAATTTCTTACCAGTACGACCATCAAATAGTGTTGCCTGACCACTGGTTGGTAAATCCGCCAGTTCCAACAATGCCTTGATATGTTTTTCTTCAGCACCATCAAATACAGGTGTTGCCATTGGCACTCCACCCTTTAAGTTATTTGACATTTCGAAAATTTCATCGTCAGTAAAATCATCCATATTGATACGATCTTTATCCAAGTTATAAATTTTAGATAAAAAGCCTCTTAATTTATTTGCTGACTCATTTTTTTCAATCATAGCCGTAATCTTGTCACCAAGACCACGAGCTGCCCAACCAAGATGAACTTCAAGCACCTGACCGATATTCATTCGGGATGGCACGCCCAATGGATTTAATACAATATCTACTGGTCTGCCATTTTTATCAAATGGCATATCTTCCTCAGGAACCACCATAGATATAACACCTTTATTACCATGACGTCCAGCCATTTTATCTCCAGGCTGAATACGACGTTTGACAGCTAAATAAACTTTAACCATTTTCAACACGCCAGGAGCCAAATCATCCCCTGAGGTGATTTTCTTTTTCTTATCTTCAAATTTATTATCAAATAATTTTCTTTGATGATCAATTTGTTCTGCCATCTGATCAATCTGTTCTGCAATCTTGGCATCTTGAATTTTAACATTAAACCATTCGCTCACATCAAGATCATTAAGATAGTCTTCACTAACAACATTGCCTTTTTTCAGGTCTGGTGCTTTAAGCACTTTTTGACCAACCAGTATAGTACGCAGACGCTGTTGAATAACACTACGCATGATTCTGAACTGATCATTTAAATCATTTCTGACTTGCTCCAGTTGTTCTTCTCCAATTTTTTCAGCTCTGTGTCCTTTTTCTACACCATCTCTGGTAAAAACCTGAACATCAATAACCGTTCCGAAAGTACTTGATGATACTTTTAAAGAGGTATCCTTTACATCAAGTGCCTTTTCTCCAAATATAGCTCTTAGTAGTTTTTCTTCAGGGGTTAATTGCGTCTCACCTTTAGGTGTAACCTTGCCAACCAATATATCACCAGGCCCAACTTCAGCACCAACATAAACAATACCAGAATCATCCAGTTTAGTTAGGGCACTTTCACTGATATTTGGAATATCTGCAGTGATTTCTTCCGTGCCTAATTTTGTATCTCTGGCTACACAGGTTAATTCAACGATATGAATGGTGGTGAAACGGTCTTCTTTTACAACTTTTTCAGATATCAGGATTGAATCCTCAAAGTTATATCCATTCCATGGCATAAACGCGATTAACATATTTTGACCCAGTGATAATTCACCTAAATCTGTCGATGGACCATCTGCCAATACATCTCCCACATCTACCTTATCACCAATATTTACGATTGTTTTTTGGTTGATACAGGTGTTTTGATTTGATCGTGTGTATTTTGTCAGGTTATAAATATCCACACCAGGATCATCTTCACCAATATGTTCTTCATCAACACGAATAACCACTCTTGAGGCATCAGCCATTTCAATAATACCAGGTCGCCTTGCTACCGCAGTTACACCAGAATCTCTTGAAACTATTTTTTCCATTCCTGTACCCACCAATGGCTTATCAACCTTAAGTGTTGGTACCGCCTGACGTTGCATGTTAGAACCCATCAAGGCTCTATTTGCATCATCATGCTCTAAAAATGGAATCAATGCTGCCGCAACAGATACAATCTGTTTTGGTGATACATCCATATACTTAACATCATCAGTCACTTTTAGAACAACTTCACCCTTGTGTCTACATAAAACAAATTCATCGGTTAATTTACCATTCGAATCTATTTTCGCATTGGCCTGAGCGATAGCATAATCACCTTCTACGATAGCTGATAAATATTCAATTTCGTCACTAACCACACCATCAATTACTTTTCTATATGGTGTTTCCAGAAAGCCATATGAATTGGTTTTGGCATAGACAGCCAAGGAGTTGATCAAACCAATATTTGGCCCCTCTGGCGTCTCAATTGGACACAAACGACCATAATGGGTTGGATGCACATCTCGCACTTCAAAACCTGCACGTTCACGAGTCAAACCACCTGGACCCAAAGCAGAGATACGACGTTTATGTGTGATTTCAGACAACGGATTGTTTTGATCCATAAATTGAGACAATTGATTTGACCCAAAAAATTCTTTTACTGCTGCTGCAATCGGTTTTGCATTGATTAAGTCCTGTGGCGCCAAACCTTCTGAGTCTGCAACAGTTAATCTTTCACGAACGGCTCTTTGAACCCTTACCAGTCCAACTCTAAATACATTCTCAGATTGCTCACCTACAGAACGTACCCGCCTGTTACCCAAGTGATCAATATCATCAACAATACCAACTCCATTTCTGATATTGACTAATTCTCGCATTACATCTACGATATCTTCATTACTCAGAATGCTTGAACCCACGACTTCATCACGGCCTAAGCGCATGTTAAACTTCATTCGTCCCACTTCTGACAGATCGTATCTATCTGCATTGAAAAACATACCTTCAAATAATGCCTTGGAAGATTCTTCTGTTGGTGGTTCGCCTGGACGCATCATTCTGTATATTTCTACTAATGCCTCTAATTGGGAGTTAGTAGGATCAACATTAATGGTTGATGACATATACGGACCATTATCCAAGTCATTAACCAATAAAACATTGAAACTTTTTATATTATTTTCACGCAATAACTCTAGTAATTCTTCAGTAACAGTTGCATTTGCTTCAACTACCACCTCACCCGTTTCCTTATTGACGATTTGGTTAGAAATTATTTTTTCCAGTAGGTAAGAGTCTTCTAGTGCGATGAGGCTCAAACTAGTACTCTGTAATTTCTTCTCAAACCTGGCAGTTATTCTCTTTCCACTTGGAACAATAACTTTTTTTCCGTCTTTGATATCAAAATCAAAAATTTCACCCTTGAGCTGCTCAGGGATCAATTTCATGCTGGCACCAGACTGCTTTAATGTAATTGCTACTTTTTCAAAAAACAAATCAAGAATTTCTTCAGTATCATAACCCAGCGCGCGTAATAAGATTGTTGCTGGCAACTTTCTTCTTCTATCAATTCTTACAAACACATTATCTTTTGGATCAAATTCAATATCTAGCCAAGAACCACGATAAGGAATGATTCTTGCTGAATACAGTAATTTACCAGATGAATGAGTCTTACCCTTGTCATGATCAAAAAACACACCAGGTGATCTGTGCAGCTGGTTGACGATTACACGCTCTGTTCCATTGATAACAAAAGTTCCAGTTGGTGTCATCAGTGGTAGGTCACCTAGATACACCTCTTGTTCTTTAACATATTTAACTTTCTTGTTTCTGGCAGAACTCTCCTTATCATAAATGATTAATTGAACCTTAGCCCTAACTGTTGCACCGAATGTTAAACCCCTAAGCTTACATTCAACCACATTAAAAACTGGCTTTTCTACATTAACACTTACGTATTCTAATTTTGCATAACCCGAATAACTCTCAATCGGAAAAACTGAGTTTAATGCATCATGAAGTCCACATTTTTCATTTTCAATTAATCCCAAAAACTTAGCATAAGACTCAACTTGGGTTTTTAGTAAAAATGGTACATCCACTACCACTTCACTTCTACTAAAATCTTTACGAATTCTTTTCTTTTCAGTGAATGAATAACTCATAACAACTGTCACCTACCTACAAAATATTATATATAAACTAATTTTTCGCTTCAAAACAAAGCTTTTCATTAGCCGTTGTGATTCCAATTCTCGATTATAAAATCGCTTCAATCCTTTAATATTTCTTTATGATTTTAATTATTAATATCACAAATCTATATTTATTTTTCTTAAGCGACTAAAGGCCAGCGGTAAAACCACTAGCCTTTAGCACAAATAAATATGTAAATATTTATTTAACGTCTACTTGAGCACCAGCTTCTTCTAGCTGAGTCTTGATAGATTCAGCTTCAGCTTTATCAACAGCTTCTTTAACAGTTGTTGGAGCACTTTCAACTAGGTCTTTAGCTTCTTTTAAGCCTAAACCAGTAATACTACGTACCGCTTTAATTACAGCAACTTTTTTGTCGCCAAAACTAGCAAGTACTA
>JAESTH010000065.1 GCA_016763695.1 Alcanivoracaceae bacterium | reverse complement strand
TTGCACCTCGTGTGCTTGACACGAAAGAAGCAGTGAGTGTTAAGTCCATAATACACGAGTCAAAACTTATGGAAACAATATTGCTCATTATGATTGTAGTAGCAATATTGGTGATCATAACATTTAACATGTGATTGTAGGGTTTCCCTCACATAACCATAACACAAACAATAGAGAAAATGATGCACAGTCAAGATGATGATAAAACGGTATTAGGTGGATTAACACTGGATTTATACTATTCGGTTAATTCAGAAGATGGCAAGCAGTTCATGATTGAAGATGAACTGGTGATTGGTCGAAGTAAGGATTGTGATATCCCAATTGATGATAAAAGAATATCAAGAAAACACGCACTATTGAAAATCAATAATAGTCGACTACAAATTGCCGATTTGCAATCCAGTAATGGTACATACGTTAACGGTCATAAAATCAGTAGCACCACCAATCTGGTAAATGGTGATGTCATCAGTTTTGAACACCACCTGTTTACCGTTCAGATTGAAATGAAACAGCAGAAAATTGAAGAGGCAGTTGAAGATGACGATCATACTGCCATAGCAGATTTATCAGAAGAAGAATTTAACCTAATCAATCAGGCGGCAGGAAATTTTGAAAAACCCAAACAGCTAAGATCAGAATCCACAAAGAAAGATGTTGATGAAAAAGATATTCCTGCCAGTTGGATTGAAGAATCGGCAGCAATTGATGGAACCAGGATGATGGGCACAAAAGAGTTGCGAGCCTTAAGAGCGACAGATAATCCTTTAACAAATATCAATGCAAACATCACGCGATTACACTGTTTCATAGAAGGTGAAGATGAAGAAATTATTGAATTACCTGTTACAGATAGTTCGCTGGCATTGGGTTGGGAGCTGGGTAGAGACAATCGATGTGATATCGTGTTAAATCACCCCAGTGTTTCCAATAGGCATGCACAAATCATTCATCAAAATGGTCGTTGGAAGATGGTTAACCTGGTTTCTACAAATGGGATACTGATCAATGGACAGAAAAAACTTTCCAGTTATTTAGCCGATGGAGATAAAATAGGTCTGGGTACTGTAAACTTAATTTTCAAAACGCCAAAGATAGTGAGAAACAAAAATAACTATCAGCCGAAAACATCCAGACAAAAGACAAACAAGAGCTTAATTATGCCGATTACTTTTGGTCTGATTTTAGTAGTGCTAACTTCTCTTATCTATTTCTATGTTATGTAAAACTTTAATCTGATTCAGCTATAAGTACAACGCAATATTCTACTTTTATCATTATCATTCATCTATATCAACCTGTTAATTACATTGTGAATCTTCATGGTGTGGCTCTTCTTAATCATCAAAAGTTTAAAGTTACCTACCTTATACAAATCTATTGAATTTTTAAACGACTTTGTTAATACCAGTTTAATAATAATTTTGAATGACCGATTGATTATGACTTTCTATCATCTCTAAATTAAGTAAGGTGTAACTAGGCGTGTCATAGTATTCGTGTAATATTTAATCGCTATTTGGCAAAGTGTTTTATGGCTATTTTTGACCAATTAAAAGTTTTTGAGATCTTTATATAATCAGAAATGCGAGCCTTATCACAAATTATGTAAATTTAATTACAAAATAATTGACACACATAATATTGTAATATATATTACAAATATTTACAGAGGAAAATATGATGACAATAATTACAGAAACCAGAAGAATAGAATTAGTGAAAGAAAATACCAACCGAAATATTCAGATAGTTCCTTTCCCATTCATTGCAAAGTCTTGTAAAAGAGCATTTACCACACGTAATATTGAATTAGATGATATCAAGACATTGATTACTGGTGATATAAAACC
Source organism: Alcanivoracaceae bacterium (assembly GCA_016763695.1). Classification (GTDB taxonomy): domain Bacteria; phylum Pseudomonadota; class Gammaproteobacteria; order Xanthomonadales; family Marinicellaceae; genus NORP309. The sequence continues at coordinate 16,103 of JAESTH010000065.1, read as the reverse complement.
GCAGGCAGGTGATCTGGTTTTATGTGAAGTGACTCGTTTAAGACAGCACTGTCGTATTGAACAACCAAATGGACGGCGTAATAGAGTGTTTGTCAGAGATAGAATTATTGTTTGTTATGGAAACCGGTATGCGCCAGATCAGTTTGAAGCGGTTGTGCCAGAAAATCTTAAAGCCTGTCATCTGGTAGCAGGTGGTGGTATCGCAGCATTGATGCGATTTAAGAGTCCAAAGGTGAAACCAGCCACAGAAATTCAGCCATTGGGATTGATTGGTGATAAAGATGGTCATATTCTTAATCTCAAACATTTTAGCACCTTAGATTTAAGCACAAAAACATTAAAGAAGACAATTCCTGTACTCCTGGTTGCAGGTTCATCCATGAATGCGGGCAAAACGACAACTGTCGCCAGCGTTATCAAAGGATTAACAGCAGATGGCTATAATGTGGCAGCAGCTAAAGTGACAGGAACAGGCTCAGGTGGAGATTTATGGCATTTTATTGATGCTGGTGTTAAGCAGGCCATTGACTTTACTGATGCTGGATATGCATCAACTTATTTAATGTCAAATAGAAGATTAATAAAAGTTTTTAATAATATGTTAACACATCTGCGTACTAAAGAAACCGATGTTATCGTCGTAGAAGTGGCAGATGGAATATTACAGGCAGAAACTAAAAAATTATTAGAAAGTGACGAAATTCTAAAATCAACAACGGCAATGATTTATACTGCTGGCGACAGTACATCAGCCATATATGGTGCAAACTGGTTACAAAATTTAGGCTATAAAGTATTGGCTATATCGGGAGTGGTTTCATCCAATCCGCTTGGTCAACAGGAAGTGGAAAAATCAATATCGACCCCAATTCTGAAAAAGGCAGAAATATCAGTTGCTGGTTATGGGCATAAATTGTTTGAAATGCTTATTGTAAAGTTAACAGACAACAAATCAAAGCAGTTAAATACTTAATAAATGATGGCTAAAGAGTTTTCACCATTCAATCCCCCTGCAAACTTCTGGATGAAGTCCTGGAGGGGGATTGTACAGTTGATTGTCAATGGGCTGTTAAAGTCATTGATAGTCATTAGTAGTTATTATTGGATTAAAAACTTATCTTTTCTGGTACGGCAACAACAGGAAATATTGATCGAGAATATCTTATTTTTACTTTTAGCAGCATTGTTTATTATCGTGCTGAGATTACATGAAAGATATATCGCTGAAAAAATGTCACAAAAATATATTAATTCCATACGCTCTAGTTTGCTAAAAAGATTAATGCGAGCATCAATTAGGGAAATTCAGGTTAAATCCGTAGGTAATCTGTCCTCTAGATTGGCAGGTGATTTATCCGCCGTAAAAAGATGGTTGAGCCTTGGCATATCACGCCTAGTGACTCATAGCATATTACTCAGTATAACTACTGTATTAATAATAAAAATTAATATCACTCTTGGTCTGATTATTGGATTTACCTTGTTATTATTATTGCTGCTTGCAGTGTTTGTTGGTAATCAACTTAAATATACCATTCGGCAAGTGAGAAGAAATCGAATTAAGATTCATAGTTTATTAGTAGAAAGATTATCAGTTTTGCCCATGATAAGGACCATGGGCAAAGAAAGAAAAGAAGTGCAAAAAATAAATACAAATGCCAGCAAGCTAGAAAATAATATCGCAAAACAAGGTATTTTTTTAGGGTTGTTACGAGGCATAGGAGATGCTTCTGCATTGGTTCTTATCAGTGTTTTCTTCTTATTTAATGGTTACAATGGTCATTATTTGAGCACTGATGAAATAACAGCTCTAATCAGTGTCATATTATTTCTTAATGCTCCAATTCGGGAATTGGGTAGAGTACAGGAGTATTACCAAGGAGCAAAACTCTCCATCAAAAAAATACAGGAACTCTATGATATCCCCAGAATTGTTAGAGGTAGAAGTAGGCAAAGAAAAGTAACCCTAAACTCTGAGTTGCTGGGTGACATTATTATCCGTAACTTAGGGTTAAATCCTGTTTTCGATGATTTAAACCTCAGAGCAAGAAAGGGCGAGCGCATTGCTCTTACTGGTAAAAATGGCTCGGGTAAAAGCACTTTGTTGCAAATTATACTGGGTCTAATCAAAGTCGATGCGGGGAAAATCAAAGTTAATGGTGTTTATCCAAATAAAACCACTCCAAATGATAGAGCCCGTAATATAGGATACTCTTCAGCAGAAGCGAGCTTAATGAAATACTCTCTAAGACAAAATTTATGCTACAGAAAACCCCGCGCAAGTAAAGAGGAGATCAATAACTTGTTAGCTTTTTGCCAGCTTGATCAATTGGTGAAAATACTTGATCGGGGGATCAATACTCAAGTCAATGAGCATGGGCAGAATTTTTCATCAGGAGAAAAAGCCAGGATATCTCTTTTTAGAGCTCTATTAGGTAAGCCCGCGATATTAATTCTTGACGAGCCTGAAAGTTATTTAGATAAACAGGGTTTTAAAATAATTAAAAAATTATTGAAAACATATGATGGAACACTGATCATAGCAACTCATAATCAGGAGCTAATTTCTCTGTGCAAAAGAGAGTGGAACCTTGATAGGAAAAAACATAAAGAAACCAAACCAATGAGATTAATAAATAATCATGTGGAATAGTCATTCAGAAAATAAGAAAAAAAACAAAGCCATGCAGATTAATGAGTGTCAGCTTTCATCGCATTCGCAAGTTGAATATTTGTATTGTAAGGACGAAAAAGCCAATGGTAATAATATAGAAAATATAGTGGTTATTATCCATGGCATATCACGAAATGCTCGTGAGATTATTGCAAGCTTTAGCCAGACAATAAATCAAAACACTTTATTAATAGCTCCTATTTACTCAAAAGATTATGCTTTGGATTATCAACGACTTGGTAGGAAAAACAAAGGACCAAGAGCAGATTATATTTTGGATGCTGTTGTCAATGAGTTAAGGGGTAAATATAAGATCAGTTGCAATAAAATAAATTTATTTGGTTTTTCGGCTGGAGCACAATTTGCCCATCGTTATGCTTTTGCACATCCAACAGCTGTCAATAAAGTAGCTATTGTTGCTGCAGGCTGGTATACCCTGCCATCACTCAATTTGAGTTATCCTCAAGGCTTAAAGCTGAAAGATGAATTCACTGACATTACTTTTGAGTTACAACGTCTTTTACGGGTAAAATTTAGGGTCTATATTGGTGAAAAAGACTATTTAAGAGATAAATCTTTAAATAAGGCCCAAAAGATTGATGCGCTTCAAGGTCTAAACCGAATTGAGAGAGCTAAAAACTGGATTGAATTAATGCAATCTCAATTCAATAAAAATCAAATTCCAAACAATATCGATTTAATAACATTGCAGGGTGTGGTTCATGATTCTAAAGATGCTCATAAAAATGCACAGTTGTGTGCAAAAGTTTATAACTGGTTTAATGATATAATATGAGAAAAGTTCTACTTATTGGCGTTTTATTTTTTCATTCTATTTCCTATGCAAAAGTAACTTTTGATTTAGGTGCTCGGATGGAAATAGATTATTCACATTATGATGATGATTTTACTCAATTTATCAGAGAAGATCATGATGTCAGGCGTTTTCGCTTTGGATTATTTACCAAATTTAATGAAAAATTTTCCGCATATTTTCAAACTGATTTTGCAAATTATGTCCGTACTCATAAAGGATCTACACAGGCAGCCTGGTTTAGATATAGAGCCAATAAAAGCAACGAATTTTATCTGGGTAAGATGGAAATGCCATTTAGTCTGGAAAGTGTCAGTAACTCGAAATACCATTTCTTTATGGAACGCTCAATAGCCAGCGCCTTAACTGAACGATATGGTACTGGTTTTAACTATATACATTATGGTAATGACTGGAACATGAGGATAGGTGTATTTGGAGATGACCACTATGATCTAGGGAGTTCCAGTACATATGGCCGTACTGTAACGGGTCGAATTGGCAAAAAAATTAAAGTTTTTAATGGCAGAATGTATTTAGGTTTTTCAGGACAATATAGAGAACCAGATGAAAGCATAAAAGTAAGAACCTTACCAGAATCACATACCTTTAATGCTCGGTTACTAAATACGGGTGAATTATTTTTTATAGATACCATTGAAAAATATGGGGTTGAGGCACTGTGGAAAAATAACCTCTGGACTCTACAGGCTGAGTATATTCAAAATAATATCAATCGAGAATTTGGCGAAAATTTAAACTATACTGGTGGATATTTAATTGTCAGTCATATATTTAACGGTAAACGCAGATTTGGTTTTCGTAAAGGTGAGTGGAGTTCAACAAAAGTGGATAATTGGAGAACCTGGGAAATCAGTGCTCGTTATAGCTTTCTTGACCTGAAAGCAGATGATTTAAATGCGGGCTTTGAAGAGAATATTTCTCTTGGTATCAATTACTACATGAGTAGCAAGAATCGAATCATGTTTAATTATATCCATGCAAAAGCAGAGCCAAATAGTTTTGGTATTAATGAATCCCTAAACATCTATCAAGTCAGATTTCAATTTGAATTTTAAGAATGGTTCTGCCATTCCTGCGTAGGCAGGAATGGCAATCATTTGTATCGCAGAATAGTTAAATAATATCTCTAAACGCTAATTTATGCTCTTTTAACATTTTCTGCTTGCGGTCCTTTTTGATCAATAACCACAGACATGGTTACTTTCTGACCTTCTTTAAGAATACTTGGCTTAAAAGTAATGGCAGTTTGATGAACAAAAATATCTTCACCATCTGATTTAGTAATAAAACCAAAGCCTTTGGTTTTATTAAACCATTTAACGTGGCCCGTTACGGCTTTATCAGAATTTGATGTAGATTTGACTTTTCTAGGGGTTTGCTTTGGTGATGATTTACTTAACTTATGCGTTAATAGTGATGATAATATAGTAATAATAAAAATACTGGCACCAGCAATAAGTATGTTAATTGCTTCAATTTTGGCAAAATGACTTAATGCCGATGCAATCATCAAACCCAGGGCAATAAGTATTATATTCAAGTGTTTTTTCATGCTATTTTTCTACTCTCCAGAAGATTCTTTTTTCAGCGAAGGATTTTAACATATTAGTGCTTTTTAGAGTATATCAATAAAGGTTTTGTTGATATTAAACAAGACCCTATTTATTTTTACATAAAAATATGCTATAACATTAGACATATTTTATCAATGAGGCATGAGTTTTTTATAAAAACACATGCTAACAAAGGTTTTTAAAATTCTATATTTCCAAATAGGGATTAGGATAATGTGATAATTGACAGCGACCACTCAAAGTATGCTGAATAGATATTATTAAATTAACTAGTACTTGAACAAGAAAGAATAATCTACTGCAGTAAAGCTGGATTTTGACAAAATCTCCCATTAATATCGTCAAATAGCACACTATTCTCCTCAAATAATGGGAAATTATTGCCTAAAACCAGACTTCCCCTCGTTACGATTCCTTTCTCGTTCAAGCACTTACTAACTCAGGAGGTTCGCATGAAAATATTTTTATTAATAATGATAATTATACTTATGGCGAGTTGTACAACTCACCACTCAAGTCATAAGGTTAATATTATTAAAGATCACCATAAATACCATAAATATGAGATTTTATATTTTCATAATGATACACGCAAAAAGACGAAAAAAAGATAGCAAGGTATTTTCGTCATAAATTTAGATTGCTGCCAAAATTTTGTCAGCAACCCTGAAGGCGTTCGCATAAATAGTAAATGTAGGTGTTACGCTGCCTCCATTTGGCATAAAACTTCCATCAGATACATAAATGTTGTTGGTTCCATGAACTCGACAATTGGCATCCAAAGCGGAACTTTTGGGGTCATTGCCAAAACGTAAACCACCAGCTATCAAATTAGAGGTTGGGTCTGACCAGACATTGCCATAGGCATTATCAGCCCCCATCTTTTTCATCACTTCTACGCCTTTATCAACGATATACTGGGCGACTTTTAAATCATGAGGATGGAACCCAACTTTAACCTTAGCTACAGGTGAGCCCCATTTATCTTTTTCAGAATCATCAAGAGTAACATTGCAATCATCAGTGGGTAACCAGTCACAGAAAACCTCAAATTTAAAATCCTTAGATTGAGTGAAGTGTGATTTAATTTTTTGTTTAAGTTTAGTGCCCCATAGCAACTCCCCACTATCAAAACGCAAATCCTGTGCATCAGAATTAGGGGAAGGAGGATCGAATACAAAATCAATAGTGCCACCCTTAACGGGTTTGTCAAAGGCATCTTTATCATCTATGGTATACCAATCCTGTAATGCCCGATTGAAGAAGGGGCCACGTACCATTAATTCATTTCTTTCTACATCCGTAAGCTTGGTTAAGTCAAAAACACCATGCCCTGTACCACCAGCACAACAATGCAGGTTTTTGCCAATTTGATTGTGTTGATTACCAATACCATTTGGATGTTTCTCACCTGTTGATGTTAATAATAGTCGACTGGATTCTATGGAATAACATGCGATGACTACTTTTTTTGCCTTAACTTCTACGACTTCTCCATTAATATCATAGTAATTGACAGAAGTGGCATTGCCCTCTGCGTCGGTATTAATACGATAGGCCTTGGCATGAGTGATGACTTCACAATAACTGGTTTTGACGGCATCATCCAATAAGGCAGCGCGAGAGCTGGCTTTAGCGCCAGAATGACAGCCATAACTACCACAATAGCCTGAAAGTTCACAAGGGTTTCTACCATTGTGCTGTTGTGATAATATGCCTCTTGCCATCGGAAAAGGATGAAAGCCTAATTCTGTCGCGGCTTTATCAAACCATTTGGCAATGGGGTGTTCTGCTGTGGGAGGAAATGGAAAATCAGCCGTTGAACGAGGTTCCAGGTGTGGATGATCAACTACTTTTCCTGAGACACCAACCAATTGTTCTACTTTGGCATAATAGGGCTCCATATCTTCGTAACTAATAGGCCAATCAACAATATTGGCACCCTCAATGGCACCAAATTCACTGAGTAATCTAAAGTCCTGTGGTTTTAAGCGGTGAAAATAAGCACTCATAAAATTGCTGGCACCACCGACTATATTTCCACCCCAAAATTGAGAGGTGGTACTGTCAGAAAATTCACCGTCACCATCTGGTTCGGATAAGACGTGTCTTTCGTCTTTCATTTTGGAGCGAAAAACTCTGCGCCTACCCAGCATTTCATCTTTTTTAAAGTCCTGTTCATTAAACCAGCCACCTTTTTCCAATACGATGACTTTATGCCCAGCCTTAGCTACTTCGTAGGCAACTGGACCACCACCGACACCACTGCCTATGATACATACACCACATTCTCTTATATTTTTGTTCATTCGAAATCTCTGTAAGTCTTACCAGCTATAGGATGTGGAAAACCACCTTGGTGTTGTAACCAGTTCCAGCCAATTTGATTGGTGTTGCCACCGTAAAAAGGATCAAGAGTCAGTGCCTCAACCAGATAGTAAGTTAAAATAGATAACCAGTTATTACCGGCGTCAGATTTTGCAGTTTGGGTAATCAACTCATCTTGTAGGGCATGAGATAAGTCGACAAAATCCTTGCCATGTTCATCATTGGCGAACTGGTTTAACCAGCCTATACCTTTGATAATAAATTCAGGGTCACCATCATTGATAGTGCGTTCATCTGTCATTGCCCATTCCAGATATGTCAGTACATTCAGGTCATTGGCACTGGGGCCATCGCCATCATCAGGGAATAAACGCATATATATGGCCTGTAAATCTTTATGTTGTTTATTGCTAAAGGTGTAATCAGCCAGAGCGACGACATCTGATGATTGATTGATAAGTGTAACCTTCTCAACGGTATTTTCTGAACCTAACTCCCCTACAGATGGCTTGCAACCCGCGATGCTGGCCAGTAATGATACGGCTAGGGAACTTTTGATAAAAGCACGACGGTCAATTCCTGTTGTCCAATGTGCAACAAACTGACTGATCGTAGGCTTTTTTTGGTGTTTTCTTGGCTGGTTATAGACTTTCATATTAACTTGTTTGATTGACGTGATTGATAAATGTCTTAACAATATTTAAATACACTTTGAATATTTTGCTGTATGATTCTTCAATACTATTCCACTTTCCTAAATAATTCTCAACTTTATCAGGCACACCATCACGGTATTGTATGATGCCATTGATATCAATGATAAATTCGGTAGGCGTGCCCCAAACACCATACATGTCGGTGACTTTTTTGCCATGATCAAAGGCTAAGGGATAGGTGATTTTGAAATATTGCTGGAAATTTTTTGATTCAATCACGGAGTCTTTATTGGTGGTATTGACGGCAATGATCTTAATATCATCTGCTAAATTTGCCTGGATGGCTTTTAATTTAGGGATCTTTTTCATACAAAACGTACACCAAGTATTCCAGAAGACCAGATATACACTTTGTTTGCCTTTGTAATCACTGAGTTTAAACTGTGTGCCATCTAATTGAGTAATCTCAAAGTCGGGTGCCAGCTGCCCTTCACTTGGACCATCAGCACTGGCTTGAATAGAAAAAAATAAAGCGGTTAATATAATCAGTATGTTTTTCATTTTGTGTTGTTTTTTATCATTCATAATTCATATTCAATAATTCATTATTATTTAAGACCATGATAACTGAAAAAGATTGCAATGTTAATGGCAAATTGTGAGATGTTATTTATTTGTGATATTTAGCACTTGGATTGGTTCAGGCTATGTTAGCCAAAATCTCATCGGTAAACTCTTTGCAACCAACCAGCTTATTTTGATCTTGATAAATGTCTCTGGTTCTAAACCCTGCTGCTAGTGTTTTTATAATGGCCTGCTCGATTTTTAGTGCCTGTGCTTCCATTTTGAAAGAGTACCTAAGCAATAAAGCCAGGCTTAATATCTGTGCAGTTGGGTTGGCTATATTTTTATTGGCTATTTCTGGAGCAGAGCCACCTGACGGCTCATAAAGGCCGAATCCATCAGCGCTAAAACTGGCAGAAGGCATCAGTCCTAAAGATCCTGGCAGAGCGCTGGCAGCATCAGAAAGAATATCTCCAAATAGGTTGGCTGTCACTATGGTATCAAATTGTGAGGGGTTAAGGATGATCTGCATGGCACAATTATCAACCAGCATATGTTCCAGCGTGACTTGTGGATATTCTTTAGCGACTTCATCGGCGACTGTGCGCCACAGTTTTGAGGTGTCCAGTACATTGGCCTTGTCTACTGAGGTCAACTTCTTGTTTCTTGCCATAGCTGTTTTAAAACCCTGATGCATGGCAATTTTTATTTGCTTTTCATCATATCTAGCAACATCGGTCGCTACTCTTATACCATTTTCTGTAAATTGTTTATGCTCACCAAAGTAAATATCTCCCAGTAGTTCTCTGATGATCATGATATCTACCCCTTGTTTAATTATTTCGGGCTTTAATGGTGAAATATTGATCAATGATTTAAATAGGGTTGCGGGGCGCAAATTGACATTGAGCTGCAAGGTCTTACGTAATGCCAGGATGGAGTTGGCTTCACATCTGTGCCATTTTGGTAAATTGGCATCTGTTATTGGACCACCAACTGAGCCAAATAGCACTGCATCTGCTGACTGACATAAGGTTTTGGTGGTATCAGGAAAGTGTGATTGATATTGATCGTAAGCTGCACCACCGATCAGTCCTGATTCCAGTTCAAATGGTAATTCAAGTGCATCCAAAACACGCAATGCCTGTGTCATAACTTCTGGACCTATACCGTCTCCGGCTAATATTGCTATTTTTCTCATAGTGTTTCCATATGCCCGTCATTCCCGCGAAGGCGGGAATCTCACCAGGGAAGCCATGATTTGTAAAAAACACGGTATAATTAAGGAGATTCCTGCCTTCGCAGGAATGACGTTTTATTGTTAATTGTTAATGAATAATGTATTATTTATTTGCTGGTCTTTAAATTTTCTAATGTCATCAATGTGTGACATCAAGTAGTCTAACTCATCCAAACCATTGGTTAAACAGTGTTTGAAAAATTCATCGATGGTAAATATTGTATTGAAATCATTACTGACCAAACTCTGATTTTCGATATCAATTTCGATGCTCAATAATGTTTCTTCAGCTTTGCTAATTAATTTTTCTACTGATTGTTGGTCTTGGGTTATTAATAATAAGCCGTTTTTCTTGGCATTGTTGGTAAATATATCTGCAAATGATGGGGCGATAATAGCCTCAATCCCCAGTTCTTTGATTGCCCACACGGCATGTTCTCTTGATGAACCACAGCCAAAGTTAGCACCCGTTAAAAGAATGGGCGCCTGTTGGTATTTTACCTGGTTCAATACAAAGTCAGGATCAGTTTTTAATCGTGCAAAGGCATGTTCTCCATAACCTTTTTGACTAATACTGGTTAGATATTGTGCAGGGATAATGATGTCGGTATCAATATCGGATATATTGAGTGGGATTGCCACTCCCTGGATTTTCTTGATCGCGATCATTTGACTGCTCCATTACTATTAAAATATTTATGCGGAGAAACGATTTTACCTGCTATAGCGCTGGCTGCTACTGTTGCTGGTGATGCTAAATGGGTGATGCTGCCAGTGCCCTGTCGTCCGACAAAGTTACGATTTGTTGAGGAAATGCAGCGTTTACCAGCTGGGACTTTATCATCATTCATGCCCAGACACATGGAGCAGCCAGGCATTCTGAATTGTGCGCCAGCCTGATTAATAATATCAACCAGACCTTCATCCTGTGCTTGTTTCATGACCTGCTCTGAGCCTGGTACCACATAAAAGGTGATATTATCAGCAACTTTATTGTTTTCAAGAATGGCCGCAGTGATGCGTAGGTCTTCAATGCGACCATTGGTGCATGAGCCGATAAATGCCCAGTCTAAAGTGGTATTTCTAATTGTATCTCCAGCAGATAACTGTACATATTTTAAGGCAGCTTTGTCCATGTTATCATGACTTAAAGGAATGTTTTGATCGATTTCAATCGCTTGTTGTGGATTGGTTCCCCAGCTGACCATTGCCTGTAATGTATTAATATCAATGCTTATTTGCTGGTCATAGTGACAGTTATCATCACTTTTGAGGCTATCCCAGTAGTCTATCGCTTCAGGCCATTTTGTTGTGGGAGAGTATTTTCTATTTTTTAAGTAATCATAGGTGATTTTATCTGGGGCACACAGTCCAGCTACGGCTCCACATTCTATACTCATATTGCATAAGGTCATGCGTTGTTCCATGCTCATTTTTGCTATGGCTGAACCCTTATATTCGATGATATGCCCATTGGCCCCACCAATACCAATAGTGGCAATCAGCTTCATAATCGCATCTTTGGCAGAAACACCAGGTGCAAACTTACCGTTAAATTCAACTTTCATGACTTTAGGCTTAGTCATTAATAAACAGCCACTGGCAAATACATGACCAACAGTTGAAGTGCCAATACCAAATGCCAGAGCGCCAAAGGCACCATGAGTTGCGGTATGAGAATCCCCGCAAACGATGGTCATGCCTGGTTGCGTGATACCTAGCTCTGGGCCAATCACGTGAACAATACCTTGATGTGATGAATCCATGTCATAAAAAGGCACAGCAAATTCAGCGGTATTGTCTCGCAGTTTCTGTACCTGTGCTTTTGCCATCTGGTCAAATATTTCATGACGGTTTTGACGGGTAGGAATGCTGTGATCTACAGTTGCCAGTAAGCTGTTTTTATCAAAAACGGGCAGTGATTTATGTCTTAAGGCATCAAAAGCCTGAGCGGAGGTGACTTCATGCACCAGACAAAAGTCAATGGCTAATATTGCGGGGTGGCCTTGGTTTTGTTGGATTATGTGTGCATCCCATATTTTGTCGATTATGTTTCTATTCATGTGAGCTATTGTAGGATGGGCTCTGCCCATCAGTGTGTTTACTGGGTTTATGATGATGAGCGTGACCCATCTTACGGGTAGTACTTTTCATTGTATGCGTATTTTTGCTTTGACTGAATTAGCAATAAAGCATTGTTGATGTGCCTGATGGTGAATTTTGTCAATCTGCTGTTGATTGGGTTGTCGATCACCTACAAATTTAATTGCTGGTTTTAAAGTCACTTCTGTCATTGCCACTCTATTGTTTTCATCTGCTTGCATGATGCCAGAAGCTTCATCAGTATAACTTTCGATAATGTATTTTCTTTTGGCGGCTATTGATAAGAAAAATAACATATGGCAACTGGATATAGAGGCGATAAAAGCTTCTTCTGGATCCACATTAGCTGCCACAGAATAGGGCAGGGGCACCACATGTGGTGAAGATGAAGCTTTAACTATTTCGCCACCATCGAATTGCCAAATATGTGCACGAGAATAGCAGTTGTCTATAAACTTTTCATCTTGATGGCGTTGCCATTTAATGGTTGCGAAATAATGTGACACTTTTAACTGACCTTTTTCTGGGGTTTAATGGCATAGTCCTTTTGAACTATGGTTCGGTTCACTGCGTTTACCAGTGCTTTTAATGCAGAGACTTCAATATCTATGTCTTCTCCTATACCTGTATAGAGTTCATTATTATAGGAAATACTGATTGAAGAAATACTGATGGCCTCTTCACCTTTATCTTTGGATTGTGAGCGGAAAGACTCAATGCTGATTGGTGACAGATATTCTTCTAACGCATGATGCAATGTGGTTAGTGCAGTACCACCAATTTTACTTTTTGCAGAAATGGTTTGCGCTACACCATTGATTACACATTCCAGACATATTTGGGTGTACTCTTGACGTTTTCTGTATTTGTACAGGTTAACGGCAATCGGCGATCTATAGGCAAAGTAAGCTTGCATAAACTCTTTATCGGTCAAGCCTTTGCGACGATTAGAAAAGTAATCTTTGATATATTGTGTTATGGCAATTTTTTCATCATTTGAACAGCTATAACCGTGATCTCTTATGATTGACTGAGCATGATTGCTGCCACTTAAGGGGCCAAATACAAAAGTTATTTTTTGTCCCACCTCTTGTGGATTAAATGGTTGATAGGCTTGTGGATTTTTTAAGATGGCGTTGGTGTGCCCACCTGATGAATGTCTGGCGGCATTATCTCCACTGATAGGCCAGTGAGCCTGTCTGGGTAGCATATGATGTGCCACAAAGTCAGAAATATCTTTGATACCTTGTGGATTGGTATTGGTGTGAAAGTTTTTTGTTGTACTGTTGTTTTGCCCAAATGCTTTTAAATACATGATGCACTGCTCAATTGACACATTGCCTGCACGTTCGCCTATGCCATTAAAGCACCCTTCAATTTGGGTCACCGGACCATCAAAAATAGATTGCATGGTATTGGTTAATGCCAGTCCATAATCATTGTGACAATGAGCCGACCAGATGATGTTTTTATCTGGATAACGATCATGCATAATCTCGGCGTGTTTGATCATTTTGTTGACGAAAAACTCTTCACCTTGTAGATAACAGGCTCCACCTATGGTATCGGGACAGTTGATGATTGTGGCGCCTGCTTTTATTGCAGTATCAATTACATCAGTGACGAAATCAAAGCTATCTGCCATGCGTGAGTAACCTTCAGGGCTAAACTCAACTTCACAGCCTGCCTGTACGGCCATGGAAATATATTGGCTTAAATCCCGATGAATCTGCTCGACATTGTTGGCATAACTACCCAATGATGCTTGCATTAATTCTGGGTCAACAGGTAAATAGACATGTAATCTCGCCCGTTTGCTTGGGATCAGGCTTTCTATGGATTGGATAGTCTTAACGATTTGTTCTTCACGCATTTGGCATAGTGCAGCCACTGTGGGAGAGGATGGTGTTTGTGCATACATTTTTGCAATACTTTCCACAATTTTGTAATCTTCGCTGCTGGCAGCAGGAAATCCAGCTTCCAAGATATCAATATTTACCTTGGCGGCCAGTTTGGCATAGGCTAAATTCTGAGCAAGATCCATTCCTGCTCCAGGGCATTGCTGTCCATCGCGTAAAGTGGTGTCGAAAATATATACTTGTGTGCTGTTGTGTGTCATGTTTTTCTCTTATGTGATTTTTGCTAACTTAAATATTTGTAATATCCTGAAATACCATTTCAGGTGAACGCAGTCTTAAAATGACTGCTAAATAAGTCGTAAGAGAATGAGAATTGAAAAAATAGAAATCAAGCCAATAGTAGACGCCTGCTGTAATAAATAAGCAGTTTCAGAGCTGAATTGTTTGGCTTTAATATTCATTTGATCCCAACATTAACATAAGTTATTTTGTAAGGGCAAGTAGTTTTATTAGATTTTACAAATATAAACTAATTAAAGGTAGATACTTTGATTTAATGTTAGTGAGGAGAGTTATGTACAGTAAATTGATACCCTTGCAGATATCAATTTACCGTTGGTCATAACCATAGTGGAAGGTCAAAAGTCAAAAATCAAATAGTCAAAAAGTCAAAAAGTCAAAAGTCAAAGGTCAAAAGTCAAAAGGTCAAAAGTCAAAAGTCAAAGGTCAAAAGTCAAAAGTCAAAAGTCAAAGGTCAAAAGTCAAAAGTCAAAGGTCAAAAGTCAAAAGGTCAAAAGTCAAAAGGTCAAAGGTCAAAGGTCAAAGGTCAAAAGGTCAAAAGTCAAAAAGTCAAAAGGTCAAAAGTCGGTCAAAGATCAAAAGGTCTCCATCGTCTTTAAACTACATCCCGATAACAAATCAGGATAAAATATTTATTTGTTTTAAAGTAATCAGTAAGCTGAACCCAGAGAGACGGGATCAACCCACTGATTTTATGGTCAAAATTAAGAGACAAAACGGTAAAATGTTTGTCTCTTATTTATATACGCGTAAACGGGAGATAAATTGATTCAAAATAATTGAAAATAATTGAAAATAATTTATATAAATTCAATTTCGAGTGCTATTTTAATTATTTATAAGAAAATTAATTGAAGAATTAAGACAAAAACTATCAAAATTAAGACATGTTAATAATCAGTTAATTTTATTGAGGGGTAGAAATTATGGCAGAGTCTTTTTCAGTTTGTTAGTAAATTCGTATAGAGATTTTGGATTGTCTAAGCTATTTTCATCAATGATAGCTACATAGGGATAATGAATTTTAAGTAAGCAGACAAAAAAGCCATCAGCCAGAAAGAGTTCTTGAGATGCCAGAAAGTGAGGAGTCGTTTGATTACCGCAACTGGGTGATTTACTTTTCAATATGTATCCAGCATATTGATTAAAGTCGTGATTGTTTTCGTGAAACCAGCGTTTCATTTGTTCACTGTAATCGACCTTATTATTTTTTACCTGGGTTAAACTGATATGATTATCATCATTAATGATTTGAATGGGATCACGGGGAATAGGCATACCCATTTCTACTTCTGGGCAAATGCCAATTAATTGGTATGTATCTGGATTAAAGTATTCAGTTAAATTGACGAACTTATGGCCTCCATCATAGCGCACATTTTTACCTAATAGACAGGCACTGACTGCAAGCTTAATCATAATGAACAAGTTGAGCTGATGTTTTTTGAAATTTTCGTAAAAATAAATAAGAACACTTTATTTATGAATTTAATTCAGGAGTATGATAAGGTAGGATTATAGCATCTATTAGAAATTATATAAAATTTAATAAATCCTATTGAAATATGTAATGTAAGTCCGTATAATCCACCACCTTAATTATTAATCAATCTAACAAGGTTCTGTCATGAAAGTATTATCATCTTTGAAATCAGCCAAAACACGTAGTCGCGACTGCAAAGTTGTACGTCGTCGTGGCAAGGTTTTTGTAATTTGTAAATCAAATCCAAAATTTAAAGCTCGCCAAAGATAGTTATCTTTAGAGACATAAATTGTAAAAGCCCTCAGTATTGAGGGTTTTTTTTGTTCTACAATAAGGTAAACTAGCTAAAAACGATGGGAAAGTAGCTCATTAGCTATTTTTTCATATAAATACTAATAGACTGTGAAAATAAAGCTCTATTGGCAATTTCCCCCTATTAAATTACTTCTTTCTCGGTCAGGCACTAGTTATGCATATACCTCTA
>JAESTH010000064.1 GCA_016763695.1 Alcanivoracaceae bacterium | reverse complement strand
AGAACAAAAGATGCAACTCACCTCGTCATTCCTGCGAAAACAGGACTCTACTAAAAATGAATAGATGTTATGATAATAATCAGTAATATTGATGAGATTAGTGCCTTCGCCATTAATGTCTAGAGGAGTGAGTAGTTACCAAAAGGTATAGATTATATGAAATATTATTTATTTTATTCTGTCTACTTGTCGTACAGGCCTGGCATACAGTTAGAAAAAAATACTGAGAAAATGAAAAAAGTGTGCGGATACAAAAAAGCCAGTAATACCGGGAGGCATCACTGGCTTTGTGCACAACCGTGGAGTCGTGCAATCCCACTAAAATTGCTACAGTCAAGGCTTTGACCAGACCTAAGTCGTAGCATTTACCCACGAGCTTTAATTATAAGCATATTTTACAAAAATACTTGTCCATTTTTGCACAAGCATAACTAATCTAAACACAAAATATTTAATTTTATATTTGCGTAAACAAGAAGGTTCGTTATTAATCCATTGATATTATGTACTTGCAAAAATAAAACACATGAGAATTAAAGACTTAGCTTGTGTGAATAAAATGGCAAAACCGATGTTTGGTTGAAAAATTGAAAAAATAAAAAAAATATATAATTTATTGAAATATTTTTTATACAATCCTGTCTTATACAACAAGGTCTAAGAATAAGATCACATGGAAGATATAATAATAAAAGGAAAAAAGGAAAGATGGAATAAAAAAAAGCCAGTAACACCGGGAGGTATCACTGGCTTAACGCACAACCGTGGAGTCGTGCAATCCCACTAAAATTGCTACAGTTAAGGCTTTGACCAGACCTAAGTCGTAGCATTTACCCACGAGCTTCTATTATAGATGCTTTTTGTAGATTGCCATGTGCAATTCTGCACAATACGGGTTTGAAATGTAAACAAATATTAAAGTTACACATCTTCATAAATTTTACGTCCAGAACCAATGTAAAACCTTGGCAGAATATAAAAAACCATCAGAAACAACATAGTAAAACATCAGTGCCAGCACCGCATGAGAGATGGCTAAAGGTATAAAGCGTTTAAACAACAACCATGAATAAGCCCAAAAACTACCCGCAACAAATGTCGCCAACATTAAAGTAACAGATGGCATATGAATAATAGCAAATACCAATGCTGCCAGCACACTGGATAATAGACGATTATGCAGGTGACTAAAAAATATTTTTTCTGCTAAAACATAAGCCAATATAAACTGTTGAAATAAAGCCCAAACAAAATACATTGGCAAAAGTTTAAAGGTTGTTGAATCAGGAAATTTTAAAAAGGCCAGATATGTAAAAATAATAAAACTTGGTGTCAGCACAAATGCATAGTTCAGCAATACATGATAAGGACTTATGGCTTTTTTTCCACCAATAAGCAATAAACGCTTAATTGTCCATCTTTGATCACCTTCTGACTTATCTACTTTAGTTGAATATTGACCCGTTAAAACCGTTACTGCCAATATAACCAAAACTATAAAAACATAAAGGGCGGTATTAATAAGCAAAATATTTGTATAAGATTTATTAACTTTATGCACATAGGTCTGCGGCCACAAACCCACCTGGGCAATGGACAAAATGGACTCAGGGTAATTTTGTTGAACCTGCTGCTTTAGCCACATATAAGTGGATGGTAACCAACAGGCTGCTTGTAACACAAAAATATTTACCTGTAATAAACTTGGAGAATATTCCGTCTGTATTTCACCCAAACAATTAATTTCATGTATCTCTATATTTCTATATTCAAAAGCATAAGGCATACTAATTGATTCAATGACTAAATCTGTATCCGGATTATTAAAATACAAAACCAGACTACTGACTTTTTGTGCAGATGTTCCCCATGGGGCTTTAACCGTGTGTGAATTTTTATCAGATATACCCTGCCAGCTTTGTTGCAAATCTATAACCTGCTGTTTACCCGCTAACTTAATGTCTGATGAGTAATAAAAGTAATCATCATCAAGCTCAGTTTTAAATTGAATTTTCACTGTTCCCTGTAGTAGATTTGTAGAATCAATCTGTAATATTGAATGATGTGAGGTATTGATAACCTCACTGGAAAAATTAAGCGACAACTGTGGGTTCTGACCTTTATTTGCTTTAATATAATGTGACGAATCTAACTGTTGCCAATACTTTTGATAAGGCTCAACAACATCACCAGTAAATGATTCAAAATTCCAAATAAAGGGTGTCTGTTGACTTTTAAAGTTATTAATTTTGTTCTCAGCTTCAAGCTGTATACGTTGCTTGGTCAGTTCCAGAGCAACAAACCAGGCAAAAGTCAATAAGACAAAAACAACAGTAAAAGAGTAAAAATATTTTCTAATATTAATCAATTTGATAAAAAAACTTGTGAAATGAGAAACAGGGTCTATTATGCCATTAATAAATATTTTTTGGAGAATAATATGAGTCAAACAGTCACTGCCCATTGGCTACAGGATTATACCTTTGTCGGTAAAACAGACAGTCATAAAAGTGTACTCATGGATGCACCTATTGTTAAAGATGATGAACAATGTGCACCATCTCCAATGGAAATGGTACTATTTGGCCTAACTGGTTGTGCAGGCATTGATGTAAAATTAATTCTTGGCAAATCAAAGAAAGAGATCAGCAAACTTGAGGTTCAGGCCACTGCGAAAAGGCGTGATGAATTCCCGCGTATTTTTACGGATATACATTTACACTTTATTGTTTCTGGTGAAAACATTGATGAAAAATCAATTGCCAGAGCGGTTAAATTGTCTGCTGAAAAATATTGTTCGGTATCTGCTATGCTGGATAAAACTGTTAACATAACTCATGATTTTGAAATCGTCTAATCACCACGGTAGAGACACCCTAATAGGGCGTCTCTATGATGACATAGTTAATCAAGCATAGTCATAAGGGCCGCCAACTTCAAGGGCTTTTTGGTAGGTTTCTAATGTATGGATTTTTTCAACATAAGCTTTAGTATGCGGATAATCATCCATTTTTGTTCTTGCCATACTGGCCTCTAATGGAAAACTCATTTGAATATCGGCACCCGTCATTTTGTCTCCAGCAAACCAATCATTTTCTGACAAGTGATCTTCAATAAAATCCATATTATTTTTAACATTTGGCAATACATAGTTACCCAACACTTTATTGGCGATACCTTTGGCAATGGGTCTGATAAAAAATGGCATGGGTGCAGTTTTGATTTTATCAAATATGAGCTTCAATAATAATTGTGGCATCAAAGATCCTTCTGAAAAGTGTAACCAGTAAATATATTGCCTATAGGCTGCAGTATTTTTTCGGGGGATCATATCTTTACCATAGGCCTGTGCCAAATATTCAATAATGGCACCAGATTCAGCCACCGTTATTGCTGTTTTAGGAGCATCATCGGTAATGACAGGCGATTTACCTAAAGCATGGATTTCAAACAGCTCTTTAGGAGCCTGTTGTGTTTCTGCATCTCTCTGATAATGCTTAACCTGATAATCTACACCCAGCTCTTCGAGCATCCATAAAATCCTCTGTGAGCGTGAGTTATTGAGGTGATGGACTGTAATCATGGTATTTCTCCTTATTATTAATTCTTGTTATTAGATGATGGTGGTAGCATTATGGTTTGTATACCTTCAAATCAAACCATGCTGCAAAATGACAAGTATATAGATAAAAAAAAACATTTGTGGCTTTTGCCCAGTCTAGTGCCATTATTAGTCAATTCAGGAATACTCATATATCAACACACAGCTTACCAATGGACGACATTTGTCCCATTGATTTTTATATACATTATTATTCCTTTTACTTAGATTGAGTATTTTCTGAGAAGTAAGTCAAACTCACCTGAAGATTCCGTCGTTGAGGCGAAAAATAATGGGTCCAAAGGTACTGAAACTTGTAAATAATAAATTTGACCACATAAACCTTATCTAACTTTTATAAGCCCCGAGGAAAATAGAATGAGTAACTTTCACGATTTCAAAGCAAAAACAATCACTGGTGAAGAAACATCCATGCAAGATTATCAAGATAATGTGGTATTAGTGGTTAATACTGCCAGTAAATGCGGATTAACTCCACAGTTTGAAGGATTACAAAAATTGCATGAAGAGTATAAAGATGCTGGATTAAAAATATTGGGCTTCCCTTGCAATCAGTTTGCTTCTCAAGACCCTGGTTCAAATGAAGAAATTGCCACATTCTGCCTGAAGAATTATGGCGTTGATTTCACTATGTTCGATAAAATCGATGTTAATGGAGATGATGCTCACCCTATTTTTGATTATTTAAAAGATGAGTTGGGTGGTACGTTAGGCAAAAAAATTAAATGGAATTTTACCAAATTTTTAATCGGTAAAGATGGACAACCAATCAAAAGGTTCTCTCCAACTACCAAACCTAAAGACATAGAAAAACACATAAAAAAAGCATTGAAAAGTTAACAAATTAAATTAAACGTTCGTTTTAATATTGACAATATTAATTTTAATGATAGTCTTATCAGATAGCTGGTCAATAAAAAATAATAATAATGAGATTTGCTCTTCATCTGAGTAAAATCTCACATGACCAATATAAATGAGTCAGTGTAAATTACTTCCTCTAGTCATTACCGAGAGTGCGGTAAACTTACGAAAATTATTGATTATAATCACTAAGTCTAGTAATTTTTCCCAGTAGATTCCTGCCTTCTCAGGAATGACAGAGGCAAGCAGTTACAAATTAGTCACCGTTCAGCTAAATTTTGCTGACAGGTATAAGTTGTTGAACTAAAAGACTTCAATAACATGAATTATTATTAAAAATAAAAAAGAGGGTTTAATGAAAAAATTTAACATGAGATTACTCATTTGCGTAGCTGTGCTTTTCATTTCAGCACAGGCAAATGCTTATTGGTGGAACAGCTCCTATACAAAAACCAAATATCCCATTGTGTTGGTACATGGTCTATTGGGTTTTGACCAGGCCTTTGGTGTCTATGATTATTTCTTCCGTATTCCTGCACAGTTGGAAGATGGCGGAGCAATCGTCTTTGTAGCTGATGTTTCTGCGGCTAATTCCAGCGAATTACGTGGTGAACAGTTATTAGAGCAATTAGAAACCATAAAAGCACTTTATGGTCATGAAAAATTTAATCTGATCGGCCATTCTCACGGTGCACCAACTGCACGATATGTTGCCTCTGTTCGACCAGATCTGATTGCTTCAGTAACATCTGTTGGTGGACCACACAAAGGCAGTGCTGTAGCTGATACCCTACAGAGTGTTTTGGTGCCAGGCTCCACCCTGGAAGCATTGGCAGAAACATTTATTACCGGCATAGCGGTATTTATTGAAGTCATTTCAGGTGGTGCAGGTGACCCACAGGATGTTATTGCCTCTATGGTATCACTGAGCACAACTGGTTCTGCTGCATTTAATGCCAGCTATCCTGAAGCCATTCCACTTTCTGCATGTGGCCAGGGACAATATGTGGTAAATGGAGTGAGTTATTTTTCTTTCGGCGGAACTGGAGTGATTACCAATTTATTAGACCCTTCTGATATTGTTTTAGCAGCAGGAAGTGTATTTTTCTGGGGTCAGGCCAATGACGGTTTAGTTGGGCGTTGCTCATCACATTTAGGCAAGGTTATCAGAGATAATTACCCATGGAATCATGGTGACGAAATTAATCAGGTATTAGGCTTAAGAGGCTTATTTGCCTCTAATCCAATTTCTGTTTATCGTGCACATGCAAATCGTCTTAAAAATCAGGGTTTATGAGAACACATGTAATTAATCGCAAACAGTTAGGAGTCATACTCCTGACTGTTTTTATTTTATTATTAGCCTTGCTTTTCTTTCAATCAACTGCAACTAATCAGCAAGATACTATTGTAGCAACTCATTCTGTTAAGCAGCTCAGTGAAACAACATTTGCCGTTGTCAATCAACCTTTCAAACAATCAAAAATAATAATACCCTCTATTGATCCAGAACAAATAAAATCTTATGCAGGAAGCAAACCCGATGGTGCGGTTAATCTTGATGCTTACGGTACAGTACTGATTGATCAAGATTTGAGGCGACTATTTGATTATTTTTTTACAGCCATTGGTGAATTAAGCCTGCAACAGATCAGAAATCAATTGCAATCATTTGCCCAAGAGCAGCTGACTCAACAACAAATACAACAAGTGCTATTATTATTTGATAAGTACCATGCCTATTTAAGTTCTGCCGATCAATTTGCAGCACAACTCTCTTCAGGTTTATCGCAAGCTGAAAGAATGGCCATTCTTTCAGAATTCAGATTTGATACTCTTGGTGCAGAGATGTCCAAAGCTTTTTTTATTGATGAAGAAAACTATATTAATTTCCTACTTGCCAATAAACATAGGCAGAACAATGATGAATTCTCTGACCAGCAAACTAACTGGCTACTTGCAGAAAACAACGCTACTGCGTATCAGGATACCGTGATAGAAAATCGAATATTTAATGATTCACAATCCATCAGTGAAACAGATATTCATACACATAGAGTTAATGAATACGGTGCCGACGCCGCAGATAGACTAGCCCAATTGGACGTACAAAGACAGCAATGGAAAAATACCGTAGATGAATATTTTTCACAACGACAGTTAATTGCAACAAATCAGGGCAATTATTCATTGCAACAGCTGCATGATCAATACACAAGCCCTGAAGTCAGAAGGCTAAACGCACTGTGGAGCAACAGGAATCAATAGCGATTATTAGTCATGCTCTTTTTTCTTAGCCCAAAAGATGATTATAAAAATGAAACTCAATAAAATAAAAGCAAATTTTGCACTGGCGACTAGTGAATGAATGGTAAATAAAACCTCAGAATAGCCCTGCATATCATGCATGAAAAATAGTTCCATACTGTCTTCCAGCCAATCTAATAAACCTGCAAGAAAAGGCATGAGAGGCACATATTTATAAATTGAGACTTTTACCAATCTGCTTTTAATTATGAGTGTTGATAAAATCGAGGCTAGAAAAAGAGCATATGAAAATGCATAAATATAATCGGTAAAAATCCACTGCTTAAAACGCTGTATTGCACCCTCGCCCCAACTTTCAATTATTTTTATACCTGCCAATTTATCAAAACTCAACTGCAACTGAATAACACCGATGCCATTGCCGCCATCAATCACTGGGTTAATAACGAACATCACCAAAACAAACATGATTGAAGCAAATATTAAGCTAGCGATCAGGGTGCTCTTTTTTGCTAAAAAAGCGATCATACTGTTGATAAAAACTTTCAACTTAAACTTCTCCATAAATAAAAATTCAGATAAGACTCCCAACCAGCAAATGGTTTAAATATCTCATTTATTGTATCGTTATCAGGTTTTTTATCAGTACTGAAATTTGTATGCAGGGCGGAGCTAAGACCCGTGTCACCATAAGCAATGCAAGTCATATCACGTAATGATTTCATAGAAACATAATTAGCAGTCCATGGACCAATGCCTTTAATTGCTAATAGCTTAGCCATTTGCTCAGACTTGCTCAATCTCATTAAACTTTTTTTATTTAATCCATCACTACAAAATGCCGCTGATATATTTAATATATAATTGATTTTCTGTTTGGAAAATTGCATGGCAGCCAATTCTTCACGACCGACATCAAGCAAATCTTTGGCCTGGGAAAACAATAATGTGTTTTTTCATCATGAATAATTCTGGCGCCAAATCTGTGTACCAGTCTGGTTTTAATTTTATGTGCAAAAGTCAAATTGATTTGCTGACCTATCACACACCAGCACATGGCCTCGAACAAATCAACAATCCCCATTAAACGTAAACCATGGTATTTTTCAGGAAAGCCTTTTGTTTGCCTGTGATTTTGTAATAATTGATAAAATGGTGCAATATCTCTATCCAGATCAAACCAGTCCATTACATATTTCTGACACTGTTGTGTGTCACTGGTGCTCACTGTATTTTTATTAATGGAGATTAGCACATTATTTTCATCTGCCGATACCTCTATCATTGCCAATCCTGATGATAAACGAATCAACCTTTTGACACTGTGCTTATCTGCTGTATACAAACACTCGTCATAGCCACGATTGAGAAAATTTAGACAGTTTTTAAAACTGAAGTTATTGGGAATGGGAATTTTTACATGATTGATCATTTTATCCACTTATTAAATGCCTTTGCAAATCTCAACGGAGCTGTTTCATCCAAATTAAAATACAAAGACGGTTCAATCAATTCAATCTCCATGATTTTAAAAACACCCTGATGCTCAACCATATCAACTCTGGCATATAACACTTTTTCAGGAATAGTCTGTAATGCCTTGTTTGCTGCGGTTAATAATTCCACACTTGGCGATATACTCCTTAGTTGTCCCCCATGTTCTTCCTGAACCCTGAAATCACCTGATTTTGGTGATTTAATAATACTGTGACTGTATTCACCTGCAAAATAAAACAACGAATATTCACCCTGATCAACAATGGACTGCATAAAGGGCTGAACCATCAATTGGCGATCTTTTAGTGATTTTTGCAGTTCTTGCTTTTTTTGAAGATAGGAATCCTTCTTTAACCAGTAAGTATTATCGGCATTGGCACTAATAGTAGGTTTTATGACTATCTGTTCGGTTTCAAAATACTCAAAATATCCTTCGACTAATGAAAAATCAAACACCTCCAGCCAAAGTGTCGGTACAATTTCTGCACCTTTTATTTGCACTTCCCGCAGATAGTTTTTATTGATATTCCACTTGACCATATTCAAAGAATTGAGTAATAGTGTAGCAGATTTTTCAATCGCCTCCAAAACGGCCACAAATGCATCGGCATCATCCTGATAATCCCAGGTTGAGCGAATGATAACCGCTTCATACTGCCTCCAATCTACATGCTCTTTATGCCAGGAGACATGATCGATTTGCCAGCCACATTGTGCCATTGGCTCATCCAGCATTTTATCATCGGCAACAAAGTCTTCTAATCGATCCATGGTCAGAATTGCGCATCTTCTCATTATAAACTTCTTCTCAAATGAAAAAATAATTGATACAAGTGAATCAACCAGGAGGCCACTGCATTTGACGTCCAGCCATAAAATGTAAATGGATATGAAATACCGACTGTTGACCATTTTCATTACAGTTCATAATCACTCGGTAACCATTTTCATCTTCAGTAATTTGTTTTGCATAATCTCTTGCAGCTAAAAACAATTCGCCTATTATTTGCGCCTGGTCATCCTTTAGATCATTGATGGTATTAATTCTGAGCTTTGGAATAAATAATACATGTACGGGCGCTTGTGGGTTGATGTCTTTAAATGCCAAAACACAGTCGTTTTCAAACACTATATCTGCTGGTATTTCTTTATTTATTATTTTATCGAAAATTGTTGGTTCTAATTCCATGGTGTTCTCTTATTTGCGTTTTTTAATACTCTTCTCTGCTGCCAAAAGCATGGGCAATGGTATTGGCATCAACATATTCCAATTCACCGCCAAGGGGTACACCTCGTGCCAGGCCCGTGGTCTTAATATCAACTTTTTGACACATTTGTGCGATGTACTGAGCTGTAGTCTGACCTTCTAATGTCGAATTGGTAGCAACGATAACTTCCTTAATCGGTTCTTTTGATAAGATATCTATCAGTTTAGGGAAACCTAATTCGTTAGGGCCTAAACCATCAATTGGACTAAGGCGACCATGTAAGACAAAATAAGTACCAGAATAATCGGTGGCCTGCTCTATTTGCATTAAATCGGCTGGCGTTTCAATTATACACAGCTGGCTTGGGTTTCTTTTATCACTAAGACAAATTCTACACAAATCATTTTCTGTCAAAGTCCGACAACGTTGACACTCACCAATCTTTTCACAAGCTTCTTTCAATATATCCGCTAACTTTATGGCATTGTCTTTATTTTTTTGTAATAAATTAAAACAAATACGTTGAGCCGATTTTGGACCAACTCCTGGTAGAATTTGAAATGCATTCATTAACTGTGATAATAATGACATAATTTTAATTTTTCATTGCTATTTTTTTTAAATGATAAGGTATATTACAACGCTCATGGATAAACTCCAATATATCAATACAATCCTCATTTTCTCGAAATATAAAAAAATGTCGTCCTTCACGATAATAAAACAGCTCCGCAGTTGTATATACATCTTGTATCAGTTGTGAACAAGATTTTGCATGAGGTGACTCACCATTGGCGAGCCTGTCAATATAAGATATTAAATTATCACGATACTCAATGGCTTTAAACTCACCAAAATTCTCAAGTGTCCACAGGGCGATCTCTTGTAAACTACTCTCTGCTTGTTGGGTTAAGCGCCAGGTTTTCACTGATTGTTTGATTGTAGCGCCTGTTTGAATGCTCTATTAATTGCATCTTCACCTGAACCTTTAGCAAATTTTTCAGAATCTGCCTGTTCTAGAGATATAGAAATACGGGTACGTATTTCTGAGAGCTCAAGCTCATGATGCTCACGTCGCAACTCTAATGCACGAAGACCATCACGCATCACTTCACTGACACTTTTATACTCACCACTTGCCACCAGTTCGTCAACCCAATGATACCATTTTTCTGTTAAAGCTATGTTTTTCGCATGTTGTGATGGCATATTCTATTTACTCATTTCCCATTAGAAGTATTATACTACAGGGTGCCAAACATTGCCACCCTTTGTTTTTTGCTGATTTTCATCTTCACAGGAATAAAACTCAAACACTAAAATGGCATCTTAAAATCAGCTGGCAATTGCATTCCACCCATTAAATCTGCCATGGAACCCTGCTGCTGTGTAGTGATTTTATTTTGTGCATCATTAAATGCAGCTATAATCAAATCTTCCATCATTTCCATATCACCATCTAACATATCGTAGTCAATATCAATTTTCTTTAGTTGACTCTTACCATTCATGGTGATTTTAACTATCCCAGCTCCAGCTTGACCCTCAATAATTTTATTTGCCATTTCCTCTTGCTGTTTTTGCATTTGTTCCTGCATTTTTTGTGCTTGTTGCATCAAGCCACCTAGTTTACCTTTCATTATTATACCTCTAAGAAATTTTGGCCTTGTTTGATTTGTATAACTTCTGCATCAAAGTTATTTTGCATATGGTGCACAAATGGGTTTTGCTGCACTTTATCTTTTGTTTCGCGTACTTTTGTATCTCGCTGTATCTGCTCGGTTCTTGCTATGGTCTTTTCCACTTGTACATCCTGCTCAAGCTTTATTGATATTTGTTCAGTTACGACATTTTCAATAGCTACTTTAAGCTTTTGCTGTGCATTATCCGTCATAAAGGCATGCGCCTGCTTGTCAATAGCAAGCACCAAAACACCGTTATTATTGCTAATAATATGTGCATTTCTAGCTAATTCTCTGGCTGTGCCTTTTAGCTGTAACTGAGTGAAAATATTTCCCCAGTTTTGCTCTGTGATGTCTTTTAAATGGTACTTTTTAACGGCTACAGGTTCACTTTGAACCATTGCTTCTGGTACAGGACTCTGTGGTGGTTTTAATGTATTTATATTATGAGTTGTTGACATAGCCGCAGGACTTGAATTTTGTCTAACAGAATTTATACTGGTAGTAGTATTACTTTGACTGATTGTTTGGCTATTATTTCTGTTCAAATCTCCAGGTTGACCAATTTTAAAGGCAAACATACGAATAATAGTCATCTCAAAGCCTATTTTACTATCAGGTGCCAAATTTATTTCTTCCTGACCTTTTATCACTATTTGATAATAAAGTTGAATCTGTTCTGCAGAAGTACTTTTCACGATAGTATTAATTGTTGCTCGATCAAATTGCGAGCTGTCTACATAACTGTTTAAGATCTGCAATAATGAAACTTCATGTAATAATAGTGCCATATCACTAAGAAATCTTGCATAATCAGGTGCCATTTCGAATATTTGTTTCAGGTGCGCACTGAGTGATTCTGAATCTTTGCTGATGATACTATTAAGCAGATTAACAACACTGTTTTGATCCATGGTTCCAAGCATGATTTTTACGTCATTTTCTTTAACACTACCCGCACCAAAGGCCAATGATTGATCTAACAGGCTCAAACCATCTCGCATGGAACCGTCTGCAGCTCTGGCAATCAGCTCTAATGCACTGTCTTCAAATTCAACACTCTGAATTTTGAGCAATTTTTGTAGGTGACCTTTAATTTGCGGTAAACTCAATCTTTTCAGATTAAACTGTAAACAACGGGACAAAACTGTCACTGGCAATTTTTTTGGTTCGGTCGTTGCCAAGAGAAATTTTACATGTGGTGGTGGTTCTTCCAGTGTTTTCAACAACGCATTGAAGCTACTATTCGAAAACATATGCACCTCATCTATCAGATAGATTTTATAACGTCCACTGGTGGGCGCATATTGAACATTTTCTAATAATTCACGAGTATCATCCACTCCTGTTCTGGATGCAGCATCGACCTCAACCAGATCAACAAACCTGCCTTCACTTATTTCGGTACAAGCCTTACATTGACCACAAGGATCACCTGTTACGCCTTTTTCACAGTTAAAGGCTTTTGCCAGAATTCTTGCTACTGTGGTTTTTCCAACACCACGTGTTCCAGTAAATAGAAAAGCATGATGAACCCTTCCCTGTTCCAGTCCATTCATCAGCGCCTGTGAGACATGTTCCTGCCCTACTAGTTCGGTGAAATTCTGCGGCCTAAATTGACGTGCGAGTGCTTGATAACTCATAAACTATTAATTTTCTAATAAAGGATTCAGTATGGTGTTTATTTATCAAATAATCAAGTAAAGAAAGCAACTGTACAACATTACTATTTCTGTATTATGGCTTTTTGTTGCTTATATGAGACATAAAAACCTTGCAAGTCACCATTCTCAGTATAAACTTCTATTGATAATAGTTCATAGCCTTCATTTGCAAATTCACTATGCAACTTTGTTAGCTTTTTTGCGGCATTATTTTTTCTAGAGATAATACTAATATCCATAAAAACTGTCACTGCAGATAAGTTATTTTTACGGGCTTTTTGTGCTGCATTTTTGCTTTTAGCTGATACATTATTTGTGACTAAAGACAATAATATCAGCATTATTATAAATTTGTATATTTTCATTTTTTTTCCTCAGATTTAAATATTTTTTGAAAACCAGATATACTCAAGTTAAGCCAGGCCAGGATCAAAAAACTCCCGCCAACAGGTGTAATCCATGAAAGCATAGTTTTGCCATATATAACTAAAATATACAGGCCACCACAAAATAACAATATACCTAATAACAAACTGTAAATTGCGGATTTAATCCAAAAATTTGTTTGCTTTATAGTGCTTAACCACAGCACCAGTATCGCGTGTAAAAGCTGATATGTTACAGCATTGTTAAACAATAAATAATTGATTGAACCTTTTTCTATATGAAACAAATGACTTCCCAATGCAGCCAGCATAACCGCAGTCATGCCATAGATTGCGGCAATTAAAAATGCTATTTTCTGTATATTAATCTTCATTCTCGCTGGTGGCTACCTGATCTACTGGCCCAGATTCCCCCTCAATCATGTCTTCAAGTTTCTTATTAAGCGCATTAAATTTATAACCAGGAATGGTAAATGTCCAATTTTCCAGCTGCTGAGCAAATTTAGAATTGCCGTCTAAGTTTTCAAGTCTGATTCTCATCAGCCTATTTTCATCTTGCTTAAATAAATCAAGTTGATAAGTCATACCAGAAAATAATTGATAAATAACCGATATTACCAGCATATCATCACTGATATCTGTTTTTGTTGCCGCTGATTCTATACTAAATTTTTGTAAACCATTTGCCAGACTATTGAGATCGATGGTAGATTTCAGTTGCATACCAGCTGGCATATTCCCCAGTACAAAACCCTGATCATTAGGAGTCAGTTTATTGATATTAAACGGCACTGAATCTACTGGTTTGAAAGTAACTGACTTAACCATGCTGCCATCAATATCCAAAATGGTATTAACAATCCAATATGAGCTATCCAGCTTTAAATTTAAAACACCATCAGCCAACCAAGTTTGCGACTCGGTATTTTTTCTCACATAGGTGCCTTGCGATCTGTGTGCCTGTTTGCCTATGAAAATATCGGCAAATTGACTGCTGGCATTTTTCAATAATATTCTGCTTGCTGCATGCTCACCAGATTCTGCTAATGATAATTTACCGTAATTATCGATATTACTGGTCTTTTTATCCTTAAGAGAAAATTTTCTTAAATCCAATAATAATGTGGCAATTTTATTAGTATCTGCCATAAAATCATCGACTTCGGCTATTCTCCAGATTCCGTCCTGTTTATTTAAAGTTACAGTTTTATCGTTTTTGCTGATAACAATACCGTCAACTTCGTTTATTAGATCTTTCAACTCAGGAACCAACATTTGTGTTTCCTCATTAGTAGTAATACCCTTGTTTTGTAAAATAAAATAACTGACCATCAACAATATAACTAATAGCCCTAATAATAATTTAAGATTATTTTGCATATTGACCTCCTTTTTTTCTTGGTCTATACCACAATACAAACACACCAATTAAACTAACCAATAATGGCACCAAACCGATATTGATCATTTTGAGATTGCTGCCTAAATCTTGAATATCTTTATCCAGACTTCTTCTGACCTCTCTTAGCTTTTTCCTTACTTCCAGCTTTTCTTTTTGAAATTTTCGAATTTCCTGTTCCAGTTCCTGACTCATAATCAACCTGTCCTGCTGTCCTTTACCTTGTTGAATTTCATTTAATTTTTCTTCTGTTTCACGCAAGCGCTGTTTAAGTACATTTTCCTGTTCTCTGAACTTTTTATCTGAGGCTTTTGTAACTCCAGAACCTTAAGAAAAGGGCGAGCAGAGTTTTTCCGACCACGAATATTGATTAAATCTGGACTACCTGCCATGTTATCCAACAAGTTAGTAATCATATTGCCATTGTCAGCAAATGCAGAGTAAACTTTTCTACCAAAAAAGTTCTGGCTACTCACCCACATTTGATCAAATAAAATATCAACGTCTGCAAATAACACGACTTTAGGATCAGTATTCTCTAAAATTACGCTTGACTTATCGACACCATCAATTGAATCCTGAAATGCTGACTTAATTGTGCCAGTTAATCTGCCTGCAATAATATAGTTTTGTTTGTCAGCTTTATAATTTTTAAACAGAGTAGTTGGGTCAACTAAAAATTTTAAAGCCTCTGATGTGGTGGTACTAGCTAGTTCAGAACTATTTAAAATAGCCTGAATGTTTTCTGATTCAAAATAACCAATTGCTGCCAAATTTATGGTGTCAAGCTCTCTGGTGATAATGTCCTTTTTATTAAAAGCCTCTCCCGTTAAAGCCAAATAAGCAAGGTGACGCGTAGGTCTGGCACCCTGATGCCTCTGAATGTTCAATGCATATTTATCATCAAGGATGATTTTTTTATTATCATAGTGAACATTCCAAGCACCAAACAACTGTTGTAAATCTGAGTTTTTATCTGCCTGATAAGCTGCCATTGGGTTTTGTGGGTCGGGCTCAATATTTTCGGCTTGTGCAAAAGGATCAACAAAAACCATTAATCGCCCACCCTTCATCACATATTGATCTATCGCAAACAATGTTTTTTTTGACAATTCTTTTGGGTGTACAAGCATAAGTACATCTATCTGTTCATCTATCTTTTCTATCGTTGTCTCTAGATTATTAACCGTATAGTCTTTCTCCAATTGAGTAACAAAGACTTGTGCGGGTATTGACTCACCTTTTATTTGGTCAAACCTAGCCTGTAAATTAATAGAGCTCATGATACCAATGACTTTTTTCTCTGGATGATTGAGACTATTTATAAGTTGGGCAATATCATATTCTAAAAATGATTCTCTATCAGGTTGTAAGAAAGCAATAATTCCCAAACTGTCTAAAGTGTTTTCACCCACCAGTCCAAAAAACACATTTTCACCACCATCGCCAACTGGCAGAGCCTGCAAACCAAATTGGGAGGCTTCATCCTCTTCTGGAGTGAAAATTTTTGGATCTATCAGTGACACTTCCAGCTTTGCATTTGAATATCGCTGCATTTCATTGAGCAAATCCATTACCGTGTTTTTATAAGTCCTTAAAATGGGGATGTTATGTGTCGCTTCATCTGAAAAATAGAGCTTAAGGTGAATGCTTTCATCAATATTTTTAAGAATATTTATTGTACCTTCATTTAAAGTTAACAACTTGTTTTCTGTAAGATCCAAACGTGTATGGGAAAATATTCCTGATTGACTAATGATTATTGAGCCCAGTAAGAATATTGCTATCAGTATTAGTATTTTTGTTGAATGTAATTTCATTTTGATTCTCCTTATATCGCCCTTAGTCAGCCTTTTTCATATCTAAAACAATGGATGTGGCATATAACCAAATACCAATCACCATAGCAAAATAAACCACATCACCCAAATCCAAAACACCTTTATTGATACTGGAATAATGGGTAAGGAAACTAGTGGAAGCTATGGCATCCAGTAAAATTTGTGGTAACCATGAAGCAAAAAAGTCTAAAACCATAGGTAATCCTGCCAATAAAAATATAAAGCAGATGACTGCCGTCAGAATAAAAGCAATAACCTGGTTTTTACTGGCAACAGAAATACAGGAACCTATGGCTAAAAAAGCACCTGCCAATAGTAAACTGCCAATATAACTGGCAATAATTAAACCATTATCGGGGTTGCCCAAATAGTTAATTGATATCCACATAGGAAAGGTTAAAAATAATGCAATGGCAATAAACAACCAAGCAGACAAAAATTTACCCAAAACCAAATCACTCTGTTTAACAGGCAAAGTCATTAATAACTCAATATTACCACTGCGTCTTTCCTCAGACCACATGCGCATGGACACAGCAGGCACCAAAAACAGGTAAAGCCATGGATGAAAATTGAAAAATGGTGACAGGTCAGCTTGATTGCGCTCATACAAGCCCCCCAGATAAAAAGCAAAAACACCACTTAAGATCAAAAATATAACGATGAAAACATAGGCGATAGGTGTTGAAAAATAGCCCTGTAATTCTCTGGTTATTATGGATAATTTAGGATTCATTATGCCACCTCCTTATTTTTTTGGGTATTTTTACCCAGAGTAATATTTCTAAACACTTCATCTAAACGCCCTGCTTCCATTGTTAACCTGGTAACAGATATTTTATTTTTCTTGAGAAAATCACTGATTTCATCAAAGATATAAATCCCCTGAGCTGGAAAGACAGTGGTTTTTTTCCACTTTGCTTTGTACTCAACATCTCTTACACAACTCATATTTTTGATATTCTCCAATAATGAAAAATCAATATCAGCATCAAAAGTTACCGCATTGTGATACCTTGACATGTTTTCTAATTCTGAAGGACTGTTATCAGCAACGATTCTGCCATCGGCAATAATAATGGCTCGATCACATACTGCATGTACTTCTTCCAAAATATGGGTAGACAAAATAATGGTTTTATCTTTAGCCATGGAAGTTATTAACTTTCTGACATCATGCTTCTGGTTTGGATCCAAACCATCAGTTGGTTCATCCAGTACCAACACTTCAGGATCGTGAATAATGGCCTGCGCCAGACCAACTCTTCTCTTAAAACCTTTTGATAGCGTCTCTATACGTTGATAATACACTTTTTCCAGGCTCATTCTATCAACCACTTCATCCACCTTGGTTGCTACCAGCTCTTTGCTAATACCTCGCATTTGAGCGATAAACCGCAAAAAATCACAGACCCGCATTTCATCATAACTGGGTGCGCCCTCTGGCAAATAGCCAATTTTGTTTTTTACACCTAATGGATCCTGAAACAAATCGATACCACAAACATTAATCTGACCAGAAGTGGGCTGCAAAAAACCAGTTATCATTTTCATGGTCGTCGATTTACCTGCTCCATTAGGACCCAAAAAACCCAGAACCTCACCTTTATTAGCAATAAATGACAAGTCATCTACTGCCACAAATTTATTAAATCTCTTTGTTAAATTTTTACATTCAATCATGCTTTTCCTCAAATATTTTTATTATGCTTCTCTGATTTATGTGTTAGAATTAGCGGTCGTTATTTTTACCAATTTACAAAAAAAAATCAAGTGTATTAAATAACATATTAGCAATTACCAAGAGTTTTAGAATAACTCTATTATAAAAAGTTCGGAAAATTTCAAAAATATATGATAACTCAACTTAATCACTTGCCAGAAGGTTTGTTGAACCTTTCTGCTGACCAGCTACACACCAAATTAGATAATCATACATTAGTACACCTTCAAGGCAAAATTAAGCGGCCTGTTTTTATCTCAATATTACAACATGGTGACGAATATACTGGTTGGGATGCCTTAAAAGATTATTTAAATAATCATCAGCATATTTTACCAAGATCGCTGAGTATACTTTTTGGCAATGTTCAGGCTGCCAGATATAATGTCAGACAGCTTGATGAACAACCTGACTTTAATCGATCATGGCCCAGCCACTTAAAACTGGACTGCCCAATTGCAACAACCATGCATGAAATTACCGATATCATGAAACTTCACAAGCCTTTTGCCAGTGTTGACATTCATAATAACTCAGGTAGAAACCCTCACTATTCAGGCATCAACTCACTTGACCCACAGTTTTTAAACCTGGCCTCTCTGTTCTCTGACACCATGATCTATTTTACCAGCCCGTATGGAATTCAATCAGGTGCCTTTGCTCAATTTTGCCCTTCAGTTACCGTTGAATGTGGTTTGTCTGGTACATCTGATGGTACCGAACAGACACATACGTTTTTAGAACTATTATTAAGTCAGTCAAACCTTATACAGGTACCTGGTATTTTGGAACACCAGAAAGTATATAAAATTTTTGCCACTGTTAAAATTAAGGCCAACATAGATTATAGCTTTATACAACATGATCACGAATTCATACTGGTCAATGACTTAGACTTTTTAAATTTCCACCAAATCGAAACAGGTGAAGAATTTGGTCAGTTAAATCAACAATTGACACAACAAAAAACCATGCCTTTAGTGGTAACCGATGAAAGCGACAATGATGTCACCTCAACATATTTCACCATTGCTGGTAACAAAGTAGTTTGCAACAAGAGCTTTGTCCCTGCGATGATAACCCAAAATATTCAGGCAATTAGACACGACTGTCTATGCTATATTATGCAACCGATCAGCGCTCCTATTAGCTGACTTTAAATTTTAAAGGTAAATTCATGAAAACAAACAACGTCAAAGCCATAATCACAGGTGGTGTATCAGGTCTTGGACTGGCATGTGCAAGAAAAATCATCTCCGATGGAGGCAGGGTATCATTATTTGATATTAATGAAGAAGCTGCTCAGTCAGTTTTGAGCGAACTTGGTTCCAGAGCACATTTTGTCAAAACTGATGTCAGCAATGAAGAAAATGTGATTTCATCATGCCAACAGGCCAATGACTTTTTAGGTGGTATCAACGTTGCCATTAATTGTGCAGGTGTCATAGCTGCGGGCAGAGTTTTGGGGCGTGAAGCTCCCATGGCTACAGATTACTTCTCTAAAGCCATACAAATCAACTTGATAGGCAGTTTTAACATCTCAAAAACGGCTGCCAATATTATGCAAAATAATGAAGCCGATGTAGATGGACAACGTGGTGTTATTATCAATACAGCCTCTATTGCTGCCTACGAAGGCCAAATAGGACAAGCCGCCTATTCTGCCTCAAAAGCAGGAATTATTGGTATGACTTTACCCATGGCAAGAGAGTTTACCCGCATAGGTGTACGGGTAATGACTATCGCACCAGGTGTATTTATGACCCCTATGGTTGCAGGCATGCCAGATGAAGTCAAAGCATCATTGGGGGCAGCCGTACCATTCCCATCTCGTTTGGGCAACCCTGCTGAATTTGCAGACACCATGGCTCATATCATTGAAAACACATATTTAAACGGTTCTGTTATTCGATTGGATGGTGCTATTAGATTACAAGCTAAATAATTATTAAATACCTAGAGACAAGGCATGCCTTGTCTCTACCTCAATCTATTTCAAAATGCCCGCCTACATGATACATAATAATGTTCACAGTTGACAATAGGCCTTCTTGAACCCACATCAAGAGATTCTGAACATTTAAGATGTTTTGCTTTCATGCCAAATTTACCTATGTAATCCGTTACCTTTGCATCTACTTTGTTTGTTTATCTGACAAACTGGCATATATATTTTCAAACAATTTTTTTCGTCCTTTAATATCAGCTTCATTCTCAACCGCCAACAATCCCATACCTATGATGATATCCTGTTTAATATACTGCCCTTTCAAATACATGATTGCCAGAAAATATTGAGAATATTTTAAGCCCCATGTGGCTGCTTCATATAGTTTTTTATAAGCTTTTTTATAATCACCTTTGCGGTGCAACCTTATTCCGTGTCGCTCTTTACTAAATAAATTTGTACTGGTGGTGGCATCATTCTCCTTAGCTACTACAATATTTGTTAATAAAAAAATGAGGCATAGTAAATAAAATCTAGTCATATTTTTGATCAATACTTTTTAATAAGTGGTGTCAGCCCTAGCCATTATTAATACTAAATTCGAATCATAAATGCCATTCCTGCATTTTAATCATATTTATTGCCAAAAACCATTCATTAATAGCGATATTATTGGGAGTTTAGATGGTCTTCACCTATTAAGAATCAGCTACTAAAAGAAGAAAAGTCGTTAAATTGTCAACGGCTTTTGACTTCAGTGTCCATTAAATTGGGGGTACCTCAGCCTGTCCCTGATATACTATGAGTATCAGCTGGTTTATGAAACTGCTTAATGAGTATATTGCCAGAATATCAAATATTGAAGACAAAGTCACAGGTCACTTCTGGGAAAGTAGGTTCAAGAGCCAGGCATTGCTTGATGAACGTGCCTTATTAACGTGTAGATACTGTCTTAAAATTCAAGCCATTTTTAAATATAAATTTCAGTTCGTCTTACCCACATACCCACAGGCAAAGATTGCCGCTATGAAATAATCCTAAAGGTTTCTCCGCTGGCAATCGCTCCTGTGGATATGTGGATAAGACTAGTCTAAGGTCTGAGGTTTTTTATATAATGGATCAAATGCCATTTCTGACTTCAAAACTCCATAAGCAATCACCAACAACTTTCTCATCACCGCACAAATGGCTACTTTCTTTGGTTTGCCTTTATTCAATAATTTATCATAAAACTCAATGAGAACTGGATTATGTTTCTTAGCCGTTATTGCAGGCATATATAATGATTTGCGTAAACGTTTATGCCCCATTTTCGACAATCTTGATGTTTTTAAACTTGTTCCTGAGTCTTCTATACAAGGATTGATCCCAGCAAAACTAGTCACTTGTCCTGATGTTGAAAATAATGAAATATCACCCAAATAGGCCAGTATAGACCAAGCTGTTGCTTCTCCAATTCCATCAATTGTAATCAAAAGTTTTACTTGTTTTTTCAACATTAAGTCTTGATTAACACATTCCACAATTGAATTTTTCACATCGGTTATTTGTTTTTCTAATTGCTTGATTGTCTGTCTTATAAATTTTATAGAAACTTTATCTAGCGTTGATTCTAAATGGTTAACAGGGTGAAATCATAAACATGCCAATTTAAATTATGAATTCACCTAATTGTACTCTAAGTAATTTTACTTGTTCCAAGCGAGTAACTAGAGCTTGTAGCCTTTGAAAATATTTACTTTTAGGAACATAGATTTGATTATCTATTTCGTTTTCTCGGTAAAGATTTTTACAATATTGAGCAACACACAAGGAATCTGCTTTATCTGTTTTGTTACGGTTCATTTTCATTCGCGCATAATTCTTTATTTTGTAAGGATTCGACACAATCGTTTTGTATTTTCTCTTTACTAAATACAAAGCTAAATGCATGCTATAAATTCCTGTTGCTTCCATGCAAATATAGCTTTCAGATTTTAGCGATTTAATCCATTTATGAAAATGTGAAAACCCTTGTAAATTATTATCAAACTTTTTATGTTGCGATTTGTCTTCAATCAAAACGGTTACATCAAATGTTAATTTAGAAATATCAATGCCAAAAAAAACCATACTAACCTCATGTGTGAGTTATAATATTGCTGGTAATTGAATGATTAACTTCCATACACCCTTGTAAATTATTCGTGCTATTAGTCTTAAGCTATGCACAAGATACAGTTCGTATTTGCGGAGTTAATGTAAGGGGCAAGTGTTAACCTACGGGACAGATTTCTATTATCTAATGGCCCACACAACATCATTACCCCTTTATTCAATTGCCATTGAATAGTGTAACTCAATTGCTTAAATTACACACATTTGAATGATACAATGGCCTATGTTGACCTTAAGCCAATCTGAGCTGCCATGATGAACAATTGTTAAATGGAAAAAATGCCAATCAAGCTCAGTTTAACCGTGAATTTAAACGACAATTTGGTTATTCTCCAAGGGAGTTAAAAGTTAATAAATGTGTTAATACAAATTTATTTGAAGTTATTATTTATTGCAATAAACCAATTGGTTATGTTGATTAATGGAACTTTTGTAAGGAATCACCACAAACCCTCATACAGACTATGCCCATTAATTATTTTGTTTAGAAAAACGGAATAATGTATTAAAATAGAAAATTGGCACAAGATTGTCATAATAAAGTCGTTTACTAATATTTAAATATTAGTAATATAGAAAGTCTAAATTTACTTAGGAATAATAATGAAAGAAAATATAGACAAAAAGCTGTTAATAAACAAAAGAAAATCCAAAGCATGGACTCAAAGCCATTTAGCAGAAGTAAGTAGTTTAAGCTTAAGAACTGTACAAAGGATAGAAAAAACAGGAAAAGCATCTTATGAATCTATAAAGTCTTTAGCCTCAGCCTATGAAATCGTAGTTCAAGATTTGATATTAACAAATAATGCAGAAAAGAATAAACGTGATGACAGTAATAATGCAAAAGGCAACACTATGTCAAAAATCGGACTAGCCTTGTCCTTTTCGTTGCTACTAGCCATTTTATATACATTAATGAAATTAGCATTTTTATATTTTGAGATATCTTCAATAGGAACAAACGATCCAAAAAGGTTGGCTAGTGGAATTTCTGAGGCGTTAATAGCACCTATGATAAGTAGTTTAATTTCATATGTTGGTCTTATAATTTTTGGTTTATCAAGA
This sequence comes from Alcanivoracaceae bacterium, assembly GCA_016763695.1. GTDB lineage: Bacteria > Pseudomonadota > Gammaproteobacteria > Xanthomonadales > Marinicellaceae > NORP309. The sequence goes on along the minus strand of JAESTH010000064.1, from coordinate 11,522 downwards.
GTTCTGTATGGTTATAATAATATTTCTTACAATAAACTAATTTTATTCCCTATTGTTATATTAATAGTAATTAATCCTATTCCAGTACTAATGTTAATATTGCTATACTTGTTAATTATTAAAAATACAGAAAAACTAAAAACTATACAATAAAAAAATTTGATCTTAGCAAAATATGTAATCTTACAACTCAACCATTTAATTAAGATAAATTCCATATAAAAAACATACAGGATACTCTTAAAAATATACTAAACTGAGGGTTGGCCGCGATTCGTACCAAATTCGCCAATATATAAGCTAACTATTTGATATTTCTAAAGTATCTCAGTATGAAATCTCGCTTCAAGAGTCAGGCATTACTTGATAAAAGGGCATTACTTACCTGACTTATGTAGATTTAAATCCAATCAGAGCAGCTATGGCAAAGACTCCTGGGAGTGACATATCTTAGCGGCAGGCGGAACCCATCGAAAAAGTAATTCACTCATTATCTAAGATGCTTGTCCTTGATACTACTTGATACTACCAGATATTCGCTAGTTTAAAACACTGCTCGGTTTTGATGAAACCGTAGAGACGCCCTAATAGGGCGTCTCTACCACAACCCCACCAAAGGGGTGACCTATCCGATGGGTGCACAACCCATCATCCATGTATCAGGATAGTTGTCCAATTATTTTCACCATTTCTCTCATACTTGCTATTTAAGCTCTTTTATTTATAAGATCAATATTATTTAAATCAGATAATATTTTATCGGCTATTTGTATAAAACTTTCACCTTCCAATATATGAAGATGTCTTGCTTCTACATATTTATAATCATTAATAGCCGAACAAATGGCTTTTTTCCACCCATCCTTGATTAGCTGTTTGTTAGTATTGTTTTTAGCTATGAATAAGATCGATTTTTTACTGATATTTTGCGGAGATAATGAAATTTTGGCTTTAAAAAAATTTATTCCAAATGTAAAACTTTGGATAAGTTGTTGTTTACTCGTTTCACTATCATCTAATTTTAATAGTTTGATTGTGATATCTATTTGTTGTTTCAGACTCTTATTTTCTATACCTCTTGGGAAAAAACTTTCACCAATATCTTTTTCTTTTCTGACTGTTGCAACAACCTTTTTTAATGCCTCAAAGTCACTGCTCTGCTGTTGATAAGGCATGATCATAAAGCTGTCTAAACCAACAAAATATTCGACCTCTTTTCCAGCTTGGTTTAAAACATGAACAATTTTTTGTGCAAGTAATCCGCCAACAGACCAACCACCTAGTCTATAGGGTCCTTCAGGTTGCTTCATTAAGATGGCATGGGCATAATATTCTGCCAATTCAAAAAGACTGGTAAATGAAAAATCGCGATTGGCTACGAAGGGAGCCTGTATGCCAAATACTGGAGCAATGTTCTCTAAATGTTTGGCTAATTGTTTATAGCAGTCAGCCCTACCTCCCATTGGATGTACCAAGTACAATGGTGTTCCTTTGGTTGATGTATTTAACTTCAGTAAAGAATCATTTTCCGAATAGTTTTCAGCACCGCTACTGGCACTGCATATTTCTTTTAACGTTTCATATTCATAGAATTGTTTAATGCTGCTTTGTACACCATTATCATTTAGTTTTTGAACTATATTTAACAATGATAAAGAGTGACCTCCAATATCAAAAAAGTTGGCGCTCATACTGATGGTTTTTATATCTAAATGCAGTTCGCTCGACAGCACTTCTAGCATGATGTGCTCACTTTTATTTGTTGCAGCAACATACTCCTGTTGTTGCAAAGGTTTAGCCATTTTTGATAAAGCTGCCGAATCTATCTTACCGTTTTGGGTGACTGGTAGTTGTTTCAAACAGTAATGAAACTGGGTATCATATATGCTGGCATGGTGCTTTTTAGGGCTATCTTAATGGTTTTGATGATATGACTGTCAGCTATGTGTTTATCATTTAAGGTGATGTAAGCAGATAAATACTTTTCTTCATTATGATTATCCTCAACCAGGACTGCGCATGACCTCACTTGTTCCAATTCAGATAGGTGGTACTCTATTTCACCCAGTTCAATTCTAAAACCACGAATTTTAACTTGATGATCAATTCTACCCATAAACTCTAAATTGCCGTCTTGCAGATAACGAACCAAATCTCCTGTTCGATACAAACGCTCAGTACTGTTATCACTAAAAGTATGCTGAATAAAATTTTCTGCAGTTAATTCTGGCTGGTTTAAATAACCCCGTGCTAATCCAGCTCCAGCTATATACAATTCTCCAATCACTTTATTTGGAGTCAAGCTCCGTTCATTTGTCAGGACATATGTCCTGATATTTGCAATAGGTTTTCCAATAGGTGGTGCAATATTTTCATTTGTCATAACTTTACAAGAAGTGGTAACTACAGTTGATTCTGTAGGGCCATAATGATTCACCAAGTGAGTGCTGCTATTGGTGAAATTGTGCCTGGTCAGTTTTTCTCCACCAGTTAGAATAAATTCCAAGCTGGTTTTTTCAGGGGTATCTAATAAATCAAATGAAGCTTCTAAAAGTGCTGTTGGCAAGAAACAATGGGTGATTTTAGACTGTTTGAAATATTGCAAAAGTTTATGCGGAGACAGTCTGATTTGATCTGAGATCAGCAGAATTTGTGCGCCACTAAGCAAATAAGGCCAGATCTCCCAAACAGCGGCATCAAAACCAATACTGGCAAGATGAGAAGCTCTTGTTTCTGTGGTTATGTCATATTCATTTATGTGCCATTGGCAAAGATTATTAAGGGCGCTATGCGTATTTATGACTCCTTTGGGCTTGCCTGTTGAGCCTGAAGTATAAATGGTATAAGCCAGATCATCACTGCTCATGTCCTCGATAGTTGGGTTGCTGCTGGGATAATTGTTTAAGACATTATTAAATGCTTTATCATCCAAAGTCAATTGTCGTCTCTGCTGTCCGCTAGTGCTAGCTATTAAATGCTGTTGAGTTAATACCAATGATAAAGCACTGTCGTTCATCATGTAATCAAGTCGATCCTTGGGATAACTTGGATCGAGTGGCAAGTAGGCAGCCCCTGCTTTCAGGATAGCCAATAGAGCCACCATCATATCCAATGAACGCTCAAAACACAGTCCAATAAAGTCATCAGCTTTAATACCCTGTTCGATTAGATAATGAGCCAGTTGATTGGCTTTGGCATTCAATTCAAAATAAGTTAAAGATTGCTCTTCATAAGCCACAGCAATATGATCTGGACTTTTCTCTACCTGTTGTGCAAATAATTGATGTACACACATTTGATCAGGATAATCCACCTGTGTATCATTTAAGGTGTGTAATAGATAATGGGTCTCTGCATCACCAAGTAGTGGTAACTGGGCTATGGATTGAGTGGCATCAGCAGCGATAGATGCCAATAAAAGTTGCATGCTTTTGGCTAGTCGCGCAATGGTTTCTGCTGTAAATAAATCTGTATTATAGGTAAAAGAACAATATAAACCCTTTTCTTTGTCGCCAGAGTTTTCATTAACTGCCACAGCATTCATGACCAAATCAAATTTGGCAGTTACTTGTGAACTTGGCTGCGGACTCAATCTGACATTAGGTAAGCTCATTTCGAAAGATTCACCGGTATTCATACTTAACATGATCTGAAATAAGGCATTATGACTGGGATTTCGACTCGGATTCAGTCGATCAACCAAATGCTCAAAAGGCACATCCTGATTAGCTTGGGCGTTAAGATTGGTGGTTTTAACCTGCTGCAAAAAATCAGTAAAAGACGGATGCCCCGAGCAGTCTGTGCGTAAAACGAGGGTATTAACAAAGAAACCAATGAGTCCTTCCAGTTCCTTTTGTAGCCTGTTGGCTACAGGCGTACCAATAACTATATCTGTATTATTTGAGTAACGCGATAACAGTATTGAGAAGGCAGCGTGGAGCAGCATAAACAGAGTCACTTGATTCTCTAGTGCTATAGATTCAAGTCGCTGCAAGTTGTTACCATCAACTTTAAAAGGATATGAGGCACCGTTGTAGGTTTGGTAGGCAGGACGTTCAAAATCCAGTGGTAAATTATGTACTTGCGGTAAATCGGTTAATTGCCTGTCCCAGTATGCTAGTTGTGATTCAAGTACTTGTCCCTTTAACCAGTTACGTTGCCAATGTGCATAATCAGCATATTGAATGCTAAATGGTGTTAATGGCTCAGGTTTGCCTTCAAGGTTTGCCTGGTAGAGTTTAACGAACTCATTGATCAAGATCCCCATCGACCAGCCATCTGAAGCGATATGGTGCATATTGAATAATAAAACCCCTTTACCATCACTTATATGCAGGTAACTGGCGCGTAGCATTAAATCTTTACGTAAGTTAAATGGTCGTTTAGCATCCTCTTCGATGGCTGCGGTAATGGCCTGCTCTTGTTGCTGGCCTGTTTGCTGACTTAAATCTATTTGGGTCATACAAAACTCAATCTGTTGGTGAATAACTTGTAAAGGACCCGTATCTCCATCAATAAAGTTTGTACGTAATGTTTCATGCCGATTAATGATTTGAGCAAAGGCCCTTTGTGCCACTGCTACTTTAAAATCGCCATGCAGACGAACAGCAGCAGGCATATTGTAATGGCTACTGCCCTCTTCCATCTGGTCAATAAACCAAAGGCGTTGTTGTGCAAAAGAACAAATTAAATCATGGTCCTGTCGTTGTAACACGGTCACTCTGGGTCGTGCGACTAGTTGACTATGACTAATGACCTCAGCCAAGACCGAAAGCTGTGAGGACTCAAAAATATCGTGTATGGCAATTTCTTTATTGAAACGGCTTCTTATCTGTGCGACCAATCGTATTGATAATAGGGAATGACCGCCCAGTTCAAAAAAGTTAGAAGCAGTACTAATGGTATTTATTGGAATTTTTAATAACTCTGACCAGATTGCACATAAGCCTTCTTCAGTTGCACCATATGGGGCTATATATTCATTTTTTAGTGATTCATCAGGCAATGGTAAGTTGTTTTTATCAATCTTACCATTCGCTGTTAATGGTAATGAATCAAGTAAGATCAAAGCCGATGGCAGCATGTAATCAGGTAAATGTGCTGCCAGCTCCTGCCTTATTTTATTTATGTATTCCTTACTTTCTATATTGACATCACCCAGTACTATATAAGCGGTTAATTGTTGACTGGCTTTATTACCAGTTAACATGACCAGTGCTGCACTGATGTAATCGATTAGTGACAGTTGCTGTTCGATCTCACCTAATTCAATTCTGAATCCCCTGATTTTAACCTGCTCATCAGCCCTACCCATAAATATGAGTCGACCATCAGCAGCATAACGCACCAGGTCACCAGTTTTGTATAAGCGTGCGGCCTGGTTTTTAGGGTTTTTAATAAAAGGGTGTTTGATAAATCGCTCTGCGGTTAAATCCTGATGGTGCAAATATCCTCGACTTAAACCAGCTCCTCCAATATAGAGTTCGCCTACTGTGCCAAAGGGTTGCAATTGAGCATCATGATTGAGTACATAGGTCTGGGTATTGGCTATTGGGCGTCCTATAGTCAATGTTTCTGTAATCAGGTCGAAAGTACTGTTAATAGTGGTTTCTGTTGGGCCATATGCATTGAGCGCCTGACGTTGGTGTTTTTTACAGTATTTTAATACCTTAGCCAATATAGCCTGGGGAATATCTTCGCCACCCAATATCAGATCAGGAAAGTGGAGTTTGTCTGTGCCAGTTCTTCCCATTTCAAGGTATTCTAGGGTTAATTCCATCAGGTGTGGGCTGGCGTTATAAATGCCTATTTGGTGTTTTTGTATTAACGCAACGATGACCTCAGGTCTTTTTGCCTGTGATTCTGATGGCATAACCAGACCACGGCCTGCACATAAGGATAATAAACCCTTAACCGAGGCATCAAAGGCATAAGATGCTGTCCATAACCAGGCAGAGATATTATCTCCATTTAACAACTGCCACTGGCACAGCAGAGACGCATGATATGCCAAAACATTGCCATGCTCAACCATCACACCTTTGGGTTGACCTGTAGAACCTGAAGTATAAATAATATAGGCCAGTTGTGAAGTCTTGGTTGTAATATTGGGATTATGTACAAACGTCAGTCCTTTATTATTGACCACATCCCCCAAACTAATCACCTGTATGTCTTTTATTGTTAATTGATCAGTGGCTAAGTTGGACAACAAGTAGGCTATTTGACTATCCTTAAGCATGTAATTAAGGCGATTATCTGGCTGATTGGGATCTAATGGCAGGTAAGCTGCACCTGTCTTTAAGATAGCTAAGATTGCAACAATCATGTTTACAGAACGCTGCGCATACAAGCCAACTATGGTTTCTGGTTTGACTCCTTTATCGATCAAATAATGCGCCAGCTGATTGGCCTGTTCATTGAGCTGTTGATAACTGAGTTGCTGTTCTTCAAATACCAGTGCAGTTTCATCAGGGCTGCTGCTGACTTGTGTTTCGAACAACTGGTGGATACATTGATCACGGTGATAATCAAGTTGGGTATCATTTAATGTGTGTAATAGATAATGTTGTTGATCGCTATCCAGTATCTCAAATTCGGCCAGCCTTCTGTTTGGGTTTGTAACTATTCCTTGCAGTAACAATTGTAAACTAGCACTCAACTGTTTGATAAAGGATGCTTCAAACAGGTCGCTGTTGTATTTAAAATTAAATGCCAGTCCCTGTGTTGACTCTACAGCACTGAGAGTGAGTTCAAATTTCGTATTTATCTGTTTTCTTTGTTGAGTATGGCCTGGGCTTAAACTCACGTTTGGTAATTTCAGTGTTATATCTTCATTGGTGTCCATATTAAACAGGATTTGAAAAAGGGCGCTGTGACTGGTACTACGAGCTGGGTTAAGTCGATCAACCAGATGTTCAAAAGGCACATCCTGATTGCTTTGAGCATCCAGATTGATATTTTTTATTTGTTGTAAAAAGTCAACAAAATACGGGTTGTTGGAACAATCAGCACGCAGCACTAATGTATTAACAAAGAAGCCAATGACGGACTCCAGTTCTTTTTGTAAACGATTGGCCACGGGTGTGCCTATAACAATATCGGTACTGTTGGCATAACGTGATAACAGCGTTGAAAAAGCAGCGTGAAGCAGCATGAACAGGGTTATCTGATTATCAAGGGCGATAAGTTTAAGTGATTCTAAAGTGTCAACATCGAGTATAAAACGATATGATTCTCCCTGAAAAGTTTGTGTCACAGGCCGTTTATCTTTTAAGGGTAAATTATGCACTTGTGGCAGATCAGCTAATTGTCTATCCCAATAGTTTAGCTGTGATTCAAAAACTTCTCCTTCCAGCCAGTGCTGTTGCCAGTGGGCATAATCTGCATATTGGATGGCAAGTGCTGTTAATGGGTTCGGTTTTCCCGCAAGCTTGGACCGGTAGAGTTGAGCAAATTCATCCACTAAAATACCTATAGACCACCCATCTGAAGCGATATGGTGCATATTGAATAACATCACGCCTTTGTCAACACTTAAATACAGATAGGTAACCCGCAGCATGAGGTCGTCACTTAAGTTAAATGACTGATTGGCATCCCCTTTAATAGCCTTGTATATGGCCTGCTCTTGTAAATCCGAACTTAAGTGACTTAAATCTATTTGTTTGATATTAAAGTCAAACTGTTCACGAATGAGCTGTAAAGGCCCCTGTTCACTATTAATGAAAACCGTGCGCAGGACTTCATGGCGTCTGATAATATCAGCAAAGGCAGCTTGTGCCACTTCTACTTTAAAATCACCGTGTAGTCGCATGGCTGAAGGCATGTTGTAATGGGCACTACCACCATCCATTTGATCTATAAACCACAGGCGTTGTTGAGCATAAGATGGTGTAAAAAGATGATTGATACGTGGTATTTTTGTGACTTTTGGTCGAGTTGTTGCATGCGAATTTTTAATTCTTTTTGCCAATTCTGATAATTGTGGAGCATCAAAAACCACACGTACTGATAATTCACAACTAAAACGGCTTCTTATTGCTGCTACTAATTTGATAGATAATAGTGAATGTCCGCCAAGTTTGAAAAAATGGGCATTTGTACTTATTTTTTCCTGAGGAATTTTAAGAATCGTTGACCAAATCTCAGTCAATTGTTTTTCTATTTCACCAGTTGGGGCTACATAATCATCATTGAGGTCTAACGTACTGGGTTCTGGTAAAGCCTCTCGATCTATTTTGCCGTTTACAGTCAGGGGAAAATGCGGCAATCGAATGAAAAAAGTTGGGAGCATATAATCGGGTAGGTATTTATGCAAAAGTGAAAGGATTGAATGAGTAAGTTCTGATTCTTCCATTATTGATTCTGATGTGAAATACGCCACCAACTTTTTATCGTCTGCATTTTTCTGGTTGATGATGACCAGTGCTGATTCAACATTGGGATGATTTAAAATTTGTTGCTCAATCTCTCCAAGCTCAATTCTGAAACCACGAATTTTAACCTGGTCATCAATTCGACCAATAAACTCTAGGTTATCATCCTCAAGGTAACGAACCATATCTCCTGTTTGATATATATAATCGTTTTCTTCCTGACTAAAGGGGTTACGAATAAATCGTTCTGCTGTTAATTCGGCTTGATTTAAATAGCCACGTGCCAATCCTGAACCACTAATGTAAAGTTCACCAGTTGATCCTTTGGGCACAAGTTTTTTATCTGAATTCAATACAAACAATCGAGTGTTGTTGATGGCTTTTCCAATTGATATAGCTTGATTGTTGTTATCTGGATAAAGCTGTGCTGCAGTTGCCCATACTGTAGTTTCTGTTGGACCATACTCATTGAAAAGTTTGGTTTTTGGTAACAGTTTTTGATGGTTATTTAAAAGTGTTTCAGTAAACGATTCACCAGCAACAATCACGGTGTGCAACTGAACAATATCTTCGGATTGAATGGTGCTGAGTAAGGTTGAATACAATGCAGGAGTCATTAATGTGTGGCTAACAGTACGTCGATCGATAAGTCTAATCAAGGCATCTGGATCAGTAATGGTTGAACTGTTGGGAATAACCAATTTACCTCCAAACAATAAAGTCCATGTTATCCCCGCCAGTGAACTGTCGAAAGCTATGGGAGAAATAAGTAAAAAACTTTTTACAGGATGCTTATAAAAGTGCTTACGGGCATAAACAGAATGTACTGAGTTTTGATGTTCAACCATGACACCTTTGGGTTGACCAGTAGAACCTGATGTATAAATAACATAAGCAAGATGATTGGAGTTTAAAGTCTTAATGATTAGATTAGCTGTAGAATAAGTTAGCAGTGTGTTCTTTACTGTATTACTATCCAGCAACAGTTGTCTGATCCCCTGCTTTTTGCTGACATCCTGTAGCACTTGTTGAGTAATCACAGTTGATAAGCCACTGTCCTGTATCATATATTGAAGACGACTTTTGGGATAAGCTGGATCCAGAGGCAAGTAGGCCGCTCCAGTTTTCAATACTGCCAGTATAGCAACTATCATCTGCGCTGACCTTTCAAAACATAATCCAACAAAATGATCAGGAGCAATGTCATTATTTTCATCACAGTCGATTAAATAATGGGCCAATTGATTAGCCTGCTTATTGAGTTCAGCATAGGTCAATGATTGTTTTTCAAAGACCACTGCCACATTGTGGGGCGTTTTCTTTACCTGTTGCTCAAATAACTGCTGTATGCACTGTTCACTTGGATAATGTGCCTGTGTATTGTTTAAGCGGTATAATAAATAATCTGTTTCGGTATCACTTAATAATGGTAATTCTGCAATAGCCTGATTATCACTGCTAGCAATACCAATTAATAATCGCTGCATGCAGTCTGCCAGGTTTTTAATGGTTTTAGCTTTGAACAAATCAGTGTTGTATTCAAATGAACAGTGTAGACCGGTATCAGCACCCTCTTGTTCTGGATCAGCATTGAGAGTCAGATCAAATTTCGCATTAACTTGAGACCTGTTTTCTGATTGTATTTCAACATTGGGTAATTTAAATTCAAACTTATCATTAGTGTTCATACTGAACATGATCTGAAACAATGCATTGTGACTGGTACTGCGATTGGGGTTTAATCGATCAACCAGGTGTTCAAATGGAACATCCTGATTGGCTTGAGCATCAAGGTTGATGGTCTTAACTTGCTGCAAATATTCATTAAATTTTGGATTATCGGAACAGTCAGTTCGAAGAATCAAGGTGTTAACAAAAAAACCAATAAGTCCTTCCAGTTCTTTCTGGAGCCGATTGGCTACTGGCGTACCAATAACAATATCGGCACTGTTAGCGTAACGGCACAAAAGGATAGAAAAGGCCGCATGAATAAGCATGAATAAAGTGACTTTATTCTCTAAGGCTATGGATTTTAGCCGAGTTAAAGTTTCATCATTTACTCCAAAATGATGTAGGGCGCCATTGAAAGTTCGCAATGCTGGACGTTCAAAATCCAATGGTAAATTATGCGCTTGTGGTAAATCAACCAACTGTTTATCCCAGTATGTGAGTTGATTTTCTAACACTTCTCCACTTAGCCAGTTACGTTGCCAATGGGCATAATCAGCATATTGAATCTCCAGTGGTACTAAAGGGTTTGGTTTATCTTCAAGCATTGAACAGTAGAGCTTAATAAACTCGTTTACAAGTACACTGATAGACCAGCCATCTGAGGCAATATGATGCATATTAAATAATAATATGCCCTGATTATTTGCTATTTTCAGATAACTGACACGTAACATTAAATCGTGCTTTAAATCAAAACAGAATTGTGCATCTTGCTGTTTTAATATTTTTATTTTCTGTTTTTGTTCATCGCTGGTTAAAGAGCTTAAATCTATGACAGTAATGGTAAATTCAAACTGTTCATGGACGATTTGTGAAAGGCTATCTTCATTATTAACAAAAGTTGTACGCAGGGTTTCGTGGCGTTCTATAATCTGGGTAAAAGCAGCGCCAGCGACATCTACATTAAAGTCGCCTTGCAAACGCATGGCTGAAGGCATGTTATAATGAGCACTGCTGCCATCCATATTATCTATAAACCATAAACGTTGTTGAGCATAGGATGGAATGAGTTGTTTGTTTTTTCTTTCAATCCTAACTATTTTAGGTCTTTCACTGAATTGTTGCCGTTCTGCCTGCTGGCTTAAGTATTCAATAATACCTGGCTTATTATTCTTAATTAAATTTACAAATTCTGCAGCAAATACACCTTTCAAAGCCCTGGCTTTCAGTTTTTCTTCGAAAAGGTAAACTTCAATCCCAGCATCTGCAAGTTGTGCAATTATTTTGACTATTTCTCTCATACTTGTTATTTAATCTCTTTTATTTATAAGATCAATATTATTTAAATCAGATAATATTTTATCAGTTATTTGTATGGAGCTATCACCTTCCATTATATAAAGATGCCTGCCTTCTCCATATTCATAATCACAAGTTGATAATGGCATAATCGCTTTTTCCCAGCCTTCTATT
>JAESTH010000063.1 GCA_016763695.1 Alcanivoracaceae bacterium | reverse complement strand
GCCTATGTCAAAATGAGTCTCAAGGCAGAAGAGCCACTGCAAGAACAAAATTTAATGGTTGCTTTGCAGCAAAAACTTTCTGTATATATGTTACCAGCTTCAATCATTCAATTATCAGAATTTCCCCGCACACCCAACGGCAAAATAGATGTGTCGGCTCTACCCCTGCCGAACCACCAATCTTCAAAGCAAGAATTAGCCGGCGATTACATCACAAAATTAGTCGCAAAAATATGGGCAAATGTACTAGAAATCGAGTGCCCCATCTATGATGTGGACTTTTTCCAATTAGGCGGACATTCATTACTTGCCGCAAGAGTGATTGCACACTTGCAATCTGAACTTCAAGTGACAATAAGTTTAAAAGAATTTTTCCGCGCCACTCAAATAAGCGAATTAAGCCAACTCATACGGATCAAACAAAATGAACAAAAGGTCAGTTGCCCTATTGTTCCAGTAGATCGAAGTGAAATTATTCCGCTCTCTTTGCAACAAAATCGTCTTTGGGTACTGAATGAACTCAACTTCAATAAAAATTTATACAATATTTCAGGTGCTTACCGTTTACATGGTGACCTTAACTCAAAAGCGCTTGAAACAGCGTTTAAGCAACTCCTTGAGCATCATGAAGTTTTAAGAACAAGCTTTCGAATGCAAAATAGGCAATCACAAAATGGACAATTGCAAAATGGTCAGCCATTCCAGCATATTGAAAATGATGTGAGCTTTACAATAACTGAGCAATCTATTTCAGATCAAGACATAAGCACACTGGTAAAACAAGAAGCACAGAAAGATTTTGATATTGAAAAAGCGCCTCTGGTAAGAGTGAAGCTACTTAAACTGGCAAGTGATGAACGTATTTTATTGATCACATTCCACCACCTTGTTTTTGATGGTGGGTCATGGGGTGTCCTTATTAATGAAATCACGCGAAATTACAATGCTGCCTTAAATAAGACTGTACCTGTTTTTACACCCTTGCCAGTGCAGTTTGCAGATTATGCCCATTGGCAAAGAAAAATGGTTAACTCAGAACATTTATCTAAACAATTAGACTTCTGGTTACAACAATTAAAGGGTTTGCCACCATTATTACATCTACCAATAAAACAGTCTCGGCCTGCCAAACAGCGTTTTCAGGGTGACCTTGTTCCTGTAGCTATTGACAGTGAACGGTTACAGAAACTATTGCAATTCAGCCAAACCCATGGTGTCACTTTACATATGACACTGTTGACCATATTTCAGGTGTTGCTTGCCAAGCTCAGTGGTCAACATGACATTGCTGTGGGTACGCCAGTTGCGAATAGAAGTCATCTCGAACTTGAAAACCTCATTGGATTTTTCGTCAATACATTGGTGATTCGAAACAGTGTAGAGCCCTCGAAAAACTTTTTGCTAGCCCTGCAAAACTCGAAACAAACTACCCTTGGGGCGTATGAGAATCAAGACATTTCTTTTGAACAAATCGTAGAAGCGGTACAACCCGAACGGAGTTTATCGAACAGCCCATTGTTTCAAGTATTGTTCTCTTTGCAAAACGCACCTGCGAGCTCTGCGAAACTGAAAGACATCACCTTAGAAAGTGAGCCCTATCAGTCCCACAGCTCACGATTTGATTTGGTATTAAATCTACAACAATCAGATGACGGCTTACATGGATACCTTGAATATGACATTGATCTATTTGAGAAAGCGACTATTTCCAGGTGGCATAATCACTACATCATGCTGATCGATAGCATCCTTGCCGAAGCTAACAGACCAATTCATGCAATACCCATGTTATCCTCTCAAGACAAAGCACTGTTACATCAATTTAGTAGTGGCCCTATAAAAACAATTGAAACCAATACTGGTATACATGGACTGATAAAAGCGCAGTTTTTGAAGCATCCTGATGCGATTGCAATCAGACAAGGAAAAAATTCTATAACCTATGCAGAACTGGAGAGTAAAGCAGAACAAATCGCAAGGTGGTTACAAGATGGAGGATTAAAAGCAGGTAACCGAGTTGGAGTTAATTTAGTCCGCAAAATTGATTTCTTTATCGTCATGTTGGCGATTCTCAAAGCTGGAGGTAATTATGTACCGATTGATCCTACCTACCCTCTTAATCGTCAAAAACTGATAGCAGAAGATGCAGACCTGTTTTTACTCATATCAGAATCAGTTCAGTCATTTGAAAATATTGACTGCCTCACACTAAATGATGTAATAAATCAACCGACAACTACTTCTGTTTTACCTGAGTTAAAGCAATACGATGACTACAGTGACTTCCCTGCTTATATGATATACACATCAGGATCCACAGGACGACCAAAAGGCGTATCTATTCAGCATGGTGGGCTATGCAATATGATTATTGACCAAATAGATAGCTTCCGTATCTCCCATAATGATCGGGTTTTGCAATTTGCTTCGTTAAGCTTTGATGTCTCTATATTGGAAATCTTTCTTGCTCTTGCCAGTGGTGCCAGATTAGTATTACCTGAAGAACAGAATGGAAATTCAATACTGGAGTCATTGCAATCGGAATTATGTCACCATAAAGTAACCATAGCAATTTTACTGCCTACAGTATTACCTCACCTTAATCCAGATGAGTTACCTGATTTGCGTCTGGTTTATACCGGCGCCGAGGTGGTATCAGTGCAATTGGTAAAGCTATGGTCTAAAGGAAGACGCTTTGTTAATGCCTATGGGCCTACTGAATGTACGGTGATGGCGACAGCATATGAATGTTCAACAGATTTGGTCTTTGACCCACCAATTGGGCGACCTATTGCTAATAGTCATGTGGTTGTACTCAGCGAAAATGATGAATGGTGTGGCATTGGTGTTGCTGGTGAAATTTGCATTATGGGACCAGGTGTGGCGGGCAGCTATTGGCGTCAAAATGAAGTCAATAATTTACGGTTTACAAAATTTTCATTCAACGGTGACATTCAGGTCATGTATAGAACAGGTGACATTGGCCGATGGAAAGAAGATGGTAATTTGGAGTTTATTGGGAGAAAGGATAAGCAGATTAAGATTCGGGGATTTCGTATAGAAATAGATGAAATCGTTACTACCTTACAACAATGTAAGTACGTAAGTGAGGTCGTCGTAGTTGTCGATAAAGAAACGGAACATACTCGGTTGTTAGCCTATTTTGTGGGTGAAACTTCTGTCGATACTATTCGAGAACACGTAAAGTCAATTCTCCCTGCACATATGATTCCATCGGCCATCATTCGACTAGAAGCCATACCCCACACAGCCAATCGAAAAGTCGACTATTCACGATTACCGGCTATCGAACAATCAGAACCTGAAAACGACTTAATTGGCCCGCGAAACGGCT
>JAESTH010000062.1 GCA_016763695.1 Alcanivoracaceae bacterium | reverse complement strand
GCTAAAAATATTTTTATGTTTTTCATAGGTAATCAAGTGGTGATCAATGCAACATCAATTTGCTGGGTAGTTGTGGTCAGTATAGCATAAAATACAAATAGCTACATTTTGAAAATATGCTGAATAATTTAATTAAACCACCACAATTAAATGCTTTTGATCTTGATCTTCGCCGCGAGCTCCGTGTTCGCCGCGCGAAATAATCTTTTTATTTTTTGTGCAAATAATCAACAAAACTGCAATGATGGGCGGGACCCATCTTACATTTTTCATCACCCACTCTATCTGTGTTTCTCGGTAGAGACAAGGCATGCCTTGTCTCTACAACAGTGACTCCTGTACTTTACAAATATTTGAAATACACCAAATTTATAGCAAATAACAAGCTTTTGATCTTGATCTTCGCCGCGTACTCTGTGTCCGCCGTGCGAAATAATCTATTGCCTTTGATTTTTGTACTGGCAATCACCAAAAAGAATTAAAAAGATAAGAATTCACTCCTTCATTCAATATATAATGCCGATTTGCATTATTAGCAAATTTATAATAAAAGAGAGAAATTATGTCCACAAATACAGGAATTGAAGCAGTAGGCCAAATTGCAGTAGCCATCACTGATATAAAGAAATCAGTAATTTTCTATAAAGAAGTCCTCGGACTTGAGCTGTTATTTGAAGTCCCATCAGGGTTAGCCATATTTAATTGTGGAGGCGTGCGTTTAATGCTTACGACCCTACAGGGCAGCGAAAATGATCACCATACATCGGTGATTTATTATAAAGTCAGTGATATACAAGAATCTGCCAAAGTTTTAAAAAATAATGGCGCCGTGTTTATTCAGGAACCTCAGTTGGTGGCAAAAATGGTCGATCATGATCTGTGGATAGGGTTTTTACGCGACCCAGATGAAAATCTGGTTGGTATTATGGCCGAACTTCCTCTGTCAGAAGAATAAAAATCCTCCATTTTATTATACAATTGTGAGAGACGCCCAAATTGGGCGTCTCTACGGAAATATTTTACCTTTATCTTTTTTTGCCACTGCCTTTAAATTTGTTTGTTTTTTTGTGTTTTGGTTTTGCTGCTATTATCTGGCCCCTATTTATTTTGGTCTCACTGGCTTTGTTGCTGCGACGGGATTTGGGCTTTTGAGCTATTGCCTTCCTTAGGGTGCTGCGCTCACCGACTTCATAACCACGTCTGTATATGCGCTTTATTTCACCGCCGATAAGACGTTGAATACGATTGACTGCCCGCTCTTCTTCTCGACTAACAAATGAAATGGCATGACCCGATTTGCCTGCTCGTCCGGTACGACCAATGCGATGCACATAATCTTCTGCCAGATATGGCAGGTTATAGTTGAGTACAAAATCCAGCCCTTCAATATCCAGACCACGAGCAGCAACTTCGGTTGCTACCAACACCTGTAACTTTGCAGATTTAAAGTCAGCCAGAGCGCGACGGCGAGAACCTTGGCTTTTATCACCATGACACAAGCCTGCTTTGATTTTACTCTTCTTAAGCGTTTCTAAAAGTGTATCGGCCTGTCTCTTGGTACTGGTAAATACCAAAATCTGAAACCAGTTATATTCCTCTAGCAAATCCATAAATAAATCGATTTTTCTGACTTCTTCAACTGGATACATCACATGCTCAACAGTCTCAGCGGTGGTGTTAATTTTACTGACCCGAATTTCCTGATGGCTTTTTAGTATTTTATGTGACAGCTCATTCATTGCCGGGGTGGTGGTTGCCGAAAATAATAAGGTTTGATGCTTTTTGGCTGTGTGCTCAATGATATTTGTTACATCTGTGATAAAACCCATATCAAGCATACGATCAGCCTCATCCAATACCACATACTCAACTTTGGCTAAACTGACATTGTTCGAAGCCAAATGTTCTATCAAACGACCAGGAGTGGATATCAGAATATCGACACCCGCTTTAAGTTTATTTGCCTGTCCACCCATTTTAACCCCACCGTATAATGCCGTAATTGAAAAGGGTAAAAATTGTGCATAGGCACCTATGGTTTTTGCTAACTGTTCTGCTAGTTCGCGAGTTGGCGTTAAAATCAATGCTTGAGGAGATTTTGTGCTTTCATCTGTATTGACTTGTCCTTTATCTATAATCTGTTGCAATACAGGTAGCGCGAAAGCAGCCGTTTTGCCCGTGCCTGTTTGGGCATGGACATATAAATCCTTGCCGCGCCTGGCTGGCACCATGGCCTTTTCCTGTACAGGAGTCATCTTTTTGTAACCACAGGCATCAAGTGCCTGTAAAATTTCAGGTGCAAGACCTAAAGACGAAAATTTCATGTTATATCCTCAGCAAGTATCAGCCACAGTTTAAGTGTGGACGCAATATACAGCATTATAAGCTCATATGTTAGCCAGATTGATGTTTTTATGTGATTAGGGCCTTTTCTGATGTTGCTGGCAGGTTATTTTGAGAATAAATATGACCTAAACATAGTAGGAATAAATAACCGCAGCCAGTATGAGTATTTTTCATTAATTATCTTCAACCTCATAACAAATAAACTATGCTCTTGATCTTCGCCGTGTTCTCCGCGTTCGCCGTGCGAAAATTGCTTTTGATCTTTAGCTCTGTGAGATAAGCTACATTAAATCAATAAGTCATTTCTGTCATTATTCATTATCATAATTAATCATTGTATTGCCCTGTTCATCTTTGAAACAATGGTAAAAATCCTCAATGGCCTCTGGATGTTGATAAAACACCTCATAATAATCTGTGGTATATTCGTTGAAACATCTATCTAGTCGCGCATTTTCATAACAGTCTTTTATTTGCGGTTCTAGTAGTTCATTACAATTTTTTATATCTGATGTAGCGCAATAATCCATTAAGTCAATACGTAAATCTATGGGTGACATAAAGATTCTTTCACCAATGTCCTGATAAAGAAAACAGGCGATAAAGTCATTCTCTATTTTAGGTTTTAAAGCCAGATATTCTTCTGCTGTGATATTATCTCAATTTGACGAAAATAAGGAGATGTTTTGACAAAATCCAGCTTTTCCGCTGTAGATTATCCTTTCTCGTTCAGGCACTATCTAACTATACTTCTATTGCTGGTTTTAATAAAATCGATCATTATTTGTACCACAGCCTGTTCATCAGCTAGCTTCTGCATTTCAATTAGTGCTTCTTCCAGGCGTAGATCAGATTTATATAACAATCTGAATGCTTTTTTAATTGCATTGATTTCAATTTGGCTAAAGCCTCTTCTCTTTAAGCCTTCTGCATTGATCGTTCTTGGTTTTGCAGGGTTTCCCTGCGCCATAACGTAGGGTGGTAGATCTTTTTGAAAACCTGTATCCATGGCCGTAAATGCATGTGCTCCTATGCGACAAAACTGATGAAGCTTGGTAAATCCGCCAAGTATCACATGCTCGTCTATGTGTACATGTCCAGCTAAGGTGGTACCATTGGCAATAATAATATTATCCGACAATCTACAGTCATGAGCAATATGCACATAGGCCATAATCCAATTGTTGCTACCTATTTGAGTGACTCCTCCGTCATCAATGGTGCCACGATTTATGGTGACATATTCTCTAATGGTATTGTTATTAGCTATTACCGTTCGAGTGGCTTCATTGTTGTATTTTTTATCCTGAGGCTCTTCACCTATAGATGAAAATTGAAAGATGCGGTTGTTTTCACCAATATCAGTGTGCTTTGCTATGATAACATGAGATTTTATTTCTGTACCAGCACCTATGGTGACGTCTTCTTCTATGATGGTATACGCACCCACCTTTACATCATCAGCCAGTTTGGCACTATCGGCAATTATTGCGGTATTATGTATCATCTGTGACATTATTAGCTTTTACTTGCACATAGCAGCTCAGCTTTTGCTACAACTTTACCATCAACTTTTGCCTGACACACATATTGAACCATGTTGCGCATTTTTCTTTTGATCGATACGCATAAATGCAGTTGATCACCAGGTACTACTGTTTTGGTGAATTTAGCCTTGTCTACTTTCACCAAATAAAATATATCCTCATCGCTTTGTATTTCACCTATGGCTAATCGCGACAGTATTCCTGATGCCTGCGCCATGGCTTCAATGATTAATACACCAGGCATGACTGGATGATTAGGAAAGTGTCCATTAAAGTGGGGCTCATTAAAACTTACATTTTTAATGGCTGTCAGGTGTTCACCTAATTTATAATCAATAACTCTGTCTACCAATAAAAATGGATACCTATGTGGCAGTAATTTTAATATTTTTTCTATATCAACAGTTTCTATTGTGTTGTTTTCTTCAGTCATTGTCTCTTCTCATTTTTATTTTTATTGCTTTCACTTTTGTTTCTCTAAGCTCGCAAGTCTTTTTGCTATTTTATCTAATTGTTTTATTCTTACTGCACTTTTACGCCAGTCTTTGGTTTCCTGTATTGGAGAAACTGAACTATAACTGCCTGGTTTTTTGATCGAACGTGTTACTAATGCCATTGACTGTAATGTAACATTATCACAAACTTGTAAATGTCCCAGTATACCCACTCCACCACCAATTAGGCAATTTTTTCCTATCTTTGCAGAACCTGCCACGGCAGAACAACCTGCCATGACCGTATGCTCACCAATATGAACATTATGCGCAATCTGAATTTGATTGTCCAGTCTCACATCCTGTTCTAATATGGTATCATCCAGGGTACCTCTATCTATGGTGGTATTTGCGCCAATCTCACAATCATCACCTATTTTGACGCCTCCAAGTTGCGGCACCTTGATCCAACCTTTTTTGTCTCTTGCTAGACCAAAACCGTCTGCACCAATGACAGCCCCAGGATGCACAATCACTCTGGCGCCCAACACACAATCGTTGCTAATAACAACATGAGGTTTTATTAAACAATCTGCACCTATTACACAATCATTGCCTATTGTGATGCGCGCTTGTAAAACAGATCCTTTTTTAATTATACTGTTTTCACCTATTATACAATAGGGGCCAATGCTCACACCATCCTCAATATTTGCTGAATTCGCAATGATTACCGATTGATGTATGCCTGAAAAAGAGAGATTTTGCTGCTCAAACAATGCAGCAATTTTGGCAAATGCCACATATGGGTCCGATGCTATTAACTTGTTGCCGGAAAAATTTGCGCTGGTCTCTTGCGTAACAATCACTATACCAGCAGCCGTGGTCTTTAGTAATGAAGAGTATTTTGCATTTGCTAAAAAACTAAGCTGACTGATTTGGGCTTTTTCTAGTGTTGCTACACCTTTGACTTCGTGATTAGCTTCTCCAACTTGTTCTAAATTGAATCTTTTCGCTAATTCACCTAAACTAATTTTCATTGTTTTTACTTTTATCCTTAAGTACTTGTAGTATTTCCTGAGTTATATCCATCTCATCACTGACATATAAAATAGCGTTAATTAATATGGCATCATAGTCATGCTCAATGGCATATTGTTTGACGATTATTCTCAGTTCTTCCTGAATGTTATTTAAGATTTGGTTGTTACGAATACTTATGGCATCTTTTAGGTCTTCTTTTGCCCGCCTCACTTGACGCTCTAGTATCCTTGCCCTTTCCTGTAGTTTGCCTAAATCTGACAACGACATGATTGCACCATCCTTTGTGATACGATTTTCTAATACTTCCAAGCTTGATTCTTTTTCTTCAATATCGGTATACTGCACTTCAAACTCTGAACTGATTGTCTCTCTTGCCGCATTGATCTGCGGTGAATTATTGATTAGGGTTTCCATATCAACAAAACCGATCTTCTCAGCAGAAAATACAGTGCCGCTACAAAAAAGAAATAAGATAAATATCACTTTTTTTGTAGACGACTTAGTATTTTCTGATTTCATATCATGCTATTGAATCAGAATGTATTACCGAATGCAAATTGTATTGTTTCTGTATCATCAAATTCATTGTCATTAAAAGGAAATGCAAAGTTAATGACTATTGGTCCTACTGGTGCTTGCCACTTCAACGCGAATCCAGTTGAATGCCTAAATTCCCTGGCTTCAAAATCTTGAAAATCACTAAATACATTGCCGAAATCCCAGAACCATGCCAGTCTGGCAGAGTTACCAATTTTCGCAAACGGAGTCGGGAACACCAGTTCAACCGAGCCAGTAGTCTTAAGACTACCACCAACGGGATCACCAGGTCTGGATGTTAATGGTAAATTACTTCCAATAAAGTCATCTCCTAATACCGATGATTTTGGCCCCAATGTATTGTCTCTATAGCCACGCACAGAATTTGTTCCGCCTGCAAAAAAGTTTTCAAAAAATGGTAGCTTTTCAGTACTTGCTTAGCCATCCCCAAAACCAATTTCACCACTGATTGATAGTGTCAAGTTTTTGGTTAATGGAAATAGTTTATTGGATTTTGCGGTAATTTTATAAAATTTTGCGGTACTGCCTGGCAATGAGAACTCAGCTCCCAGACGATAAAATGATCCTCTTGTTGGATTGAAGAATCTATTTCTACTGTCTCGTGCCCATCTGGCTTCCGCTTTGTAAAATGTAAATGAACGCCTCACCTCAAATGGAATAGGTACACCATCTCTAATACCACCTGGATCTATTGGTAATTGTTCAACTGTTTCTGGCAAACAGTCTGCGCCGTTCCAGTCGATACCTGTTGGTAAAATTGGTTGTGTAGTATAGGTATATCCACCCAACTCACACAAATCAGAAAATATTAATGTTGCTGTTGATCCAAGAAAGGCTTTTACATTTTTTCTTTCGTATCCAACACTGGTAAATATCCGATCGTATTCAGATATAGGAAAACTCATTTGCATGCCAATTCCGCCATTATTAGAGCTAAATCTGGCAATATTTGCTTCTCCAAAATTTGAGGTTGAAAAATTCATGCTATAACCAAGACTAATACCCTCATCTGTATAATAGGGATTTTCGTAAAAAACATTCAGTTGTTTAAAGAAGCTACTGTTGTTGATGGCAAAGGACAACGCATTACCTGTACCAAGCAGGTTTTGTAATGAAACTGATATTGAAGTATTTATACCGCTCACTTGAGAAAAACCAACAGAAAATTGAAATTGACCTGAATTTCGTTCTTTTACAGTCACTTCCACATCAACCTGATCATCTGAACCAGGAACTCTAGGGGTTTCTATTGTTACTTCTTCAAAGTATGGTTTTTGTTGTAGTCGTATTTTTGAGCGCTCAACCAGAGATTTGGAATACCACCCCCCTTCAAACTGACGCATTTCCCGTCTTAACACTTCATCCTTGGTTTTGATATTACCATTAAAGTTTACATTCCTTACATAAACGCGCTTGCCAGGTTCAACAAAGTAAGTCATGTCGACTTTTGATGTTTCTTTATCGACTTCAGGCACAGGTGTAACTTCAGCAAATGCATAACCAAAATTACCCAAGATAATTTTCATTCTTTCGGCACTGGCTTCTGTTAAGTTTCTTGCAAAAACTTGATCCTCAACTGAAACAATCAGGTTCTGTAGGGTCTTTTTTTCTATGACCATCTCACCTGAAACTTTCATCTCACCAAATTTGTATACAGAACCTTCATTAATATTTGCCGTGATATAAACATCCCTTTTATCCTGGCTTATTGTAACCTGTACTGATTCAACATTAAAATCTACATAGCCTCTATCCATGTAATAAGATTTCAACGTTTCTAAATCACCATTTAATTTTTCTTTGGAGTATTGATCATCCGAGGTATACCAGGAAAGAAATCCAGTGGTATCCGATTCAAATGTATCTATCAGCTCTTCATCAGTAAAAACGGTATTACCAACAATCTTAATGTGTTTAATTTTTGCTGCTTTACCTTCTTCAATCTTGATAGTGACTTTAACTCTATTTCTATCAAGTTCTTTTACTTTTGCCTCCACAATCACATTGTATTTGCCTCGGGAAAAGTATTGTCTGGTGAGCTCATTCTGAACGCGATCTAATTGCAACTTATCAAAAACCTCGCCTTCCACCAGACCAATATTCCTTAACCCTTTCAATAATTCATCTGTTTTAATAGCTTTGTTGCCATCTATTCCTATTGACGCAATGGCCGGTCTTTCAACCAGTTTAACAACCAAAACATTACCATCCCTGAAAATTTTAACATCACTAAAATAACCAGTTCTAAATAATGATTTTACCGATCTGGAAACACTGCGTTTATTGACGGTATCGCCTTTTTCTATGGGTAAATAAGTAAATATTGTACCATGTGAAATTCTATCTGCTCCATTTAAGCGAATATCTTCGACCTCAAATGCTTCAAATGCCATACTCATGGATGTTAAACTTAATAATGTAACGAGTAACAATGATCTAATCATAATTTCTTTTCTTTATCTTTTATAAATGAAAGTTTCAATAAAACTTCCTTTGTGTAAATAGTTAACGGGACATTTTAAGATACTAATCTTAAAATGTCGTTATAAAATGCAATTGACATGAAACAAAGTAGAAAAAGTATGCCTACTGTTTGACCTTTCAATTGAAAATCTTCAGACAAAGGCGCCCCTTTTATTTTTTCAAATAACAAAAATAAAATTTGTCCCCCATCTAACATCGGGATTGGTAATAAATTAATGATGCCTAAACTTAAGCTCACCAATCCTAAAAAACCTAAAAACCAGGCAATTCCTCTGGCTGCAGAATCACTTGCAACCTGTGCAATGGTGATTGGCCCTGATAAATTCTTCAGTGATGCTTTGCCTGTTATTATTTTGCCCATCATATTTAATGATACAGTTACCATTCTCCATGTCTCATTTACTGCCACAGGAATAGCATCAAGCACACAGTAAGAATTATTGAACACCAATGATTTATAATATTTCACTGAAGCTTCATCGGGTCTTTGTGAACCTATGCCGATAATTCTTCTGGAGCTATCATTATCAGCTTCTACTGTGCTGCTGATAGTAACATTTATTGTATTATTATTTCGTAAAATTGTTAAATTAATTTCATCAGTTATAAATTTATTTAATTTATCCACAACCGCATACCAATCTTCAGTTTTTTCTCCATTAATGGCAACTATTCTATCACCTTTTAAAACGCCTGCTAACTCTGCAGGTTTTCCAGGTGCTAATGTTTCAACAATATTTAATATGGGTACACGCCACGCATGTAGACCAATATGCTCAAATATCTTTGTTTCATCTACACCTTCGGGTAAGAGTGATAGCTTTAAGATGATGGTTTCGATCTCTCCATCTGCATGCCTAAGAGTCATCTCTATATCTTGTCTATCCAAACCATTAGTTATTAATTCTAAACTGACATCCTGCCAGGTAGAAATAGTATAACCATTAAGACTGACTATTCTGTCTTTATTTTGAGCCCCTGAAACCAACAGGATTTTTTCTGGATTGTGCAATGTTGGATGAATTTCGGTTTTCCCATAAACAAACATCATCCAGAATAATAGTATAGCCAGAATGAAGTTGAATGCAGGTCCTGCAAACATGATTAATGCACGTTGCCAAATTGGTTTGGAATTATAACTGAGATGCAGATTACTAGCTGTTACTTCGACATCAGGATCACGAGAATCCAATAATTTCACATAGCCGCCCAAAGGGATTGGAGCTAAACCGAATTCGGTGCCGTGTTTATCTTTTTTTGACCAAAAAAGTTTTCCATAACCAACACTGAATTTTAGCACTTGCACACCAAATTTTCGTGCCATCCAAAAATGCCCATACTCGTGAAATGTCACCAACACACCCAAAGTAACTAGCATCCACCAAACTGAACTCATAAATTCAAGCATGTATACTCACCTTTTTTTTAATTTCCTGCTCTGTCAAATGGCGTATTTCATCATCAAGAGCAATTAACTGTTGCACACTTTCTATGGCGGTAATATCCGCTTGCTGCATAATTTGTTGGTTGATATTTGCAATGGCAGAAAATGATATCTGTTTATTCAAAAAAGCATCGACGCTGACTTCATTCACTGCATTTAAAATGGCCATTGCTGTGCCTCCTATTTTGATAGCCTCTCTTGCTAAGGCTATACAGGGGAATTTTTGATAATTGGGAGGAAAAAACTGTAATTTCCCAACTTTTATTAAGTCTATTAAATTCGCTCCCGATGTAATCCTGTCACGTAACCCTAAACCATAAGAAATTGGGATACGCATATCTGGTTCACCCAGCTGCGCTAGAACCGAACCATCTTTATAACAAACCATTGAATGAATGATGCTTTGTGGATGTACATGTACATCTATTTTGGCCTCATCCAACTTAAATAGCCAATGGGCTTCTATAATTTCTAAGCCTTTATTCATCATCGTCGCAGAATCAACTGATATTTTCCTACCCATATCCCAATTTGGGTGGGCACAGGCCTGATCTGGTGTGATTTGGGCAAAAGTGGATTGATCACGGTCCCAAAAAGGGCCGCCAGAAGCAGTTAAAATAATTTTATCCAAATCATTGGGCGTATGACCAACGATGTAATCATCAGGAAGACATTGATAAATGGCATTGTGTTCACTATCGAGGGGAATAATATTGGCATTGTTTTCCCTGGCTGCCTGCATCACCAACTCACCTGCCAGCACCAGCGCTTCCTTGTTGGCCAATAATAAATCTTTACCTGCTTTTACAGAAGCCAGTACAGGCTCCATCCCTGCACTTCCCACTATACCAGCAATAACCATATCAACTTCAGGTTGTTGACATATATTGATCAACTCCTGCTTACCCACCAAGACTTTTGTTTTGATCCCTGCGGTATTAATTAATGACAGTAGCTGCTTATATAATGATGAATTTGATACAACCACATATTTCGGACTAAATTTCTGACAGAGGCTCACTAGTTTATTGATATTTGAGTGTCCAGAAATGGCAAACACTTTAAATCTGTGCGGGTGCCTGCTGATGATATCCATGGTATTATCACCAATTGACCCAGTAGCCCCCAAAACAACCAAGTTTTTACACTGAGTAGAACTCATGAAATATAAAAATAATGAATAAAGGCAAAATAAAATGGAGTGGCGGCAATTAATGAGTCAAATCTATCTAAAAAACCACCATGACCAGGTAATAAAAAGCCACTATCCTTAATGTTGGCCTGTCGTTTTAACAAACTTGCAAATAAATCACCAACAACTGAAATTGCTGCAATAAGTGGAAATACCAGGACAAAATATATCCATGGCTGTCCTAGCCAACTTGCAACGAAATAACCGTAAATACTGGTGAGTATCAGTCCCCCCAACAGTCCCTCTATGGTCTTGCCAGGGCTTACTTTTTTTGCTAATTTATGTTTACCAAAACTTTTCCCCGCTACATAGGCACCAATATCTGCCACCCAAACCAGCAAAAAGAGTACCAACGTTAATTTAGCACCTTGTTCGGTTATCTGGTGAACCGATATCAATGATGCTCCAAATAACATGATAATGCCGACCGCAAGTGCGTACTTAATTGTGATTTTATGTTTACCTGCTTCTGGTTTTAATAACCAAAAAAAGCAAATCATCCACAATACCACTGAAGCAATTAATATCCTTCCCACATCAATCACTATAAAGGAAGCATAATTAAATAAGGCAATACTTATGGCTATTGCCAATGAAATAATCAAGGAGTTTACTTTGTTTGGCCTCACGATCTGACACCATTCATAGGCAATTAAAAATGCCAATAGACTAGCAAATAAAGAAAACGCCAGTTCATTACCATACCAAATAATGACTAACACAATCGGTGCCAGTAATACTGCTGTTAAAATTCTTTGTTTAAGCATTATTTTCCTTCCTTTATTTGTTTAGAGGTTTTACCAAAGCGTCTTTCCCTTTGTTCATAGGTATATATAGCATTTCTTAAACTGTCTTCATCAAAATCTGGCCACAAGGTATCGGTAAAATATAGTTCTGTATAAGCCATCTGCCATAATAAAAAATTAGATATTCTTTGTTCTCCACCCGTTCTAATTAGTAGGTCTGGATCGGGTATATTGCCCATACATAAAAATCGTGCAAAGTCCTCTTCATTGATCTCAGTACTTTTGAGTTGTTTATTTTCAACGGCAATGGCTAAGTTTTTTGTTGCCTGTATAATATCCCACCTGCCTCCATAATTAACAGCGATAGACAAGACCATCTTATTGTTGTCTCTTGTTAAAAGAGACACCTGTTCCATTCGTTTCCTCATTCCCGCAGAAAATCGTGACATATCACCAATAAAGTTCAATCTTACTCCATTTCTATGCAGTTCTGGTACTTCTTTTTTTAATGCTCGGGTGAACAACTCCATTAACATGGAGACTTCCTTTTCGGGGCGTGACCAGTTTTCACTACTAAAAGCAAATAGGGTTAACCATTTCACCCCTTGATTTGATGCTTCTCTAATGGTTCGGCGAACAGATTTAACACCAGCTTTATGACCCGATGTTCGATACTTGCCTTTTTGAGTTGCCCAACGTCCATCACCATCAATTATGATGGCAATGTGTTGTGGTGAGTTTTTGTTTGATTCTGACAAAGTTCAGTTTTATTAGTTAAAATTAATTAACTAAATTTCCATTAACTCAACTTCTTTCTCTTTAACAACCACATCAACCTGAGCAACGAATGTGTTAGTTAATTCCTGTACTGAATCTTCTGATTCATGTAATTGATCTTCGGTTATATCTTTGTCAGTCAACATTAATTTAAAATGTTGGTTGGCATCTCTGCGAATATTTCTGATGGCTATTTTACTGTTTTCACCTAAACCGTGAACGACTTTCACCATTTCCTTTCTGCGCTCTTCCGTTAGTGGAGGCAATGGTAAACGAATCACTAAACCCGCACTGACAGGATTTAAACCTAAAGATGATCTCATGATGGCCTTTTCAATTGGAGCAACCATGTCTTTTTCCCAAGGCGTTATGGTCAAGGTGCGTGAATCTGATACTGCAACATTAGCCACTTGACTCAAAGCTGTAGAGTTTCCATAATAATCCACACTGATATTGTCAAGCAATGCTGTATTAGCCCTGCCTGTTCTCACGCTTGCCAATTCTCCTCTTAATGACTCTACACTTTTTCCCATTCTTACTTTTGAATCATCTAAAATTTCATTTATCATGGTTTATTCTCTAAATAGTTATTTGACCAGTTTTACTTTATAAAATCAAATCTTTACAATTGTCCCAATATTTTCACCCTGTACAATCTTCAACAATGCACCAGGTGTACCCATATTAAATATCCTGATTGGCATATTCTGATCCCTACAAAGAACCACTGCGGCAGTATCCATAACAGCTAACTTTCTTTCAATCACCTCATCATAAGTTAACTCGTCATATTTTATGGCATCTGGATTTGTTACAGGATCTGCCGAATATACACCATCAACTTTTGTTGCTTTAATCACTAATTCTGCATCTATTTCAATGGCTCTCAAACTGGCAGCTGAATCTGTGGTAAAAAATGGATTGCCTATGCCAGCAGCAAAAACGGCAATATTACCTTTTTGCAGATGACGTATTGCTTTACGACGAATATAGTCTTCACATACCTCATGAATCTGTATGGCTGACATGACTCGTACTTTAGATCCCTGTTTTTCTATAGCATTTTGCAGCGCCAGTGAGTTCATTACTGTCGCTAACATTCCCATATGATCTCCAGTGACTCGATCAATACCAGATTTTGCCAAGCCCGCCCCACGAAAAATATTACCACCGCCAATAACAATACCAATTTCGACACCGAGCTGCTTAATTTGATGAATTTCAGCAGCGATTCTATTGATCACTTTTGGATCTATACCGTAGTCCTCCTCGCCCATAAGTGCTTCACCACTTAGCTTGAGGAGGATACGTTTATATTTTGTAGGAGAATCAGCCACGTACTTGCGCCATAACCTCTTCTGCAAAATTATCTTCTTTCTTGTCTATGCCTTCACCTACTTCGACTCTCTTGTAAGAAATAACTTCTGCATTCTCTGATTTGAGTAATTTTTCAACTGTCATATCAGGGTTCTTGACAAAAGGCTGTCCATAAAGAGTGATACCAGCTAAAAATTTGCGTAATCTACCACCTATCATCTTTTCAACAATTTCTGGTGGCTTGCCACTATCTGCAACTTGTGCAATCAAAATTTCTTTTTCTTTGGCAATATATTCAGCAGGCACATCTTTTTCTGAAATAAATTCCGGATTAACAGCAGCAATATGCATGGCTATATCTTTAGCTAAATCTGCGTTATCAGTACTAACATTAACCACTACACCAATTTTAACTCCATGTATATAATGACCAAACACACCCTGTTCAGCTGTTAATTGATTAATACGTCTAACCTGGATATTTTCACCAATTTTAGAAATCAATGTTGTTCTAACAGCTTCTAGTGTTTCACCACCAACATCGCCGGCCATCAAGTCTTCAACACTTTCTGTACCCATTTCAAGTGCTTTAGCTGCTACAACATCTGTAAAAGCTAAAAAGCTATCATCTTTAGCAACAAAATCAGTCTCGCTATTTATTTCGATCATAACCACAGACTTTCCATCTTCTGAAGAGGTGATTTTCACCACACCCTCGGCGGCAACACGACTTGATTTTTTAGCTGCTTTTGCAGCACCAGATTTACGCATTTCTTCAATTGCAAGTTCAATGTCTGCACCCGAAGCAACCAAGGCTTTTTTACATTCCATCATACCAGCACCGGTACGCTCTCTTAATTCTTTAACCATTGCAGCAGTAACGCTCATGTTTAAATCCTCACTGTTTACGAGATCATCTCGTCTTATTAAATAAAATAGATTGAAGAACAGTTTATATTAAACGGCTCTTCAATTTGTAATTATAAAAGATTATTAATCTTCTTTAGATACTTTTTTGCTTACAACTTTTTTCTTAGTTACTTTCTTCTTAGTTGTTTTCACAGCAGCTTCTTCAGTTACTTCCTTAACTTCTTCTTTGGGCGCCTCTACTTTTTCTTCCTTAGCCACTTCTTCTTTTGCAGCTTCTTCTTTAGGAACTTCTTCTTTAAGAACTTCAGCTTTTTTCATCGCCTCTTTTTTAACTTTTTCTGCATCAGCAGGGCTTGGCATTGAAGCACGGCCTTCCAACACTGCATCAGCGACAGTCGCTGAATATAAGTTTATCGCCTTCATCGCATCATCATTTCCAGGAATGATATAATCAACGCCTTCAAACGAGTTATTTGTATCAACAATTGCAATAACCGGAATACCCAGAGTTTTTGCTTCTTTAATTGCGATTGACTCATGCTTGGTATCAACGATAAACATAGCATCTGGCACGCCTGCCATATCTTTTATTCCGCCTAAGCTTTTTTCTAGTTTGATCAATTCTCTTTCATGTTTCAACTGCTCTTTTTTGATCAGTTTTTCCATGCGACCATCTGTTTTCATCGTTTCAATTTCACGGATACGATTGATTGACTTCTTTACTGTTTGGTAATTAGTCATCATGCCACCTAACCAACGATTGGTCACATAAGGCATCCCACATCTGATGGCTTCCTGTTTCATGACCTTGCTTGCAGAACGCTTAGTCCCAACAAAAAGAATTTTTCCACGACGAGACGCCAGAGAGCTTATATAATTTAAAGCATCTTGCATCAATCTTTCAGTCTTGGACAAGTCAATGATATGAATTTTGTTTTTTGTACTGAAAATGTATTGATCCATTTTTGGATTCCAGTATCTGGTATTGTGTCCGAAATGAACACCAGCTTCCAGCAGCTGTTTTATGCTAACATTAGCCATTATTATTTTCCTATTTAGAGAGTCATACCTAAAAATACAACTCAAGGGTTATAAACAAAGTATCATACTTGAACAACAACCAACTTTTGCTGGCACCCAGTTAATTCATTTAGTATGACACAGGATTTTGATTTCTTTCACAAACATTCAACTATTCATAAAAGTCGCGGGATTATACTTTATTTGGATTCAATCAACAAGCATGTTATATTTTTTGACTCAATTTTAGCGAAATATACTGGCATGGGACATCAATCCCTCTATAACTTGCAATTATCAATAAAATCTCCTTTACCCTCTTTGGAAAACTATCACCGAGGTATTGTAGCATTTGCTTATGCAAATTTTGCTCAAATTGTTTGGCACCACCGACTTGATTTTGCAGGTTATCGACACTGGCTTCAAAATCCACACCAGACACCATTGAAAATGCCCATTCAATGGTCTGAGGCTTTATTTCCACCTTAAAAAACTCATCCTGCTGCTGCTGATTACGACCATCTGCGGCATACCAATAACCAAAATCATCCAACTTTCTACGCTCTATACCTGCAACGCACCAATGAGACAACTCATGTAAGGCACTGCGAATATAATCATGTGAAAACTGAATCTCTGCCTGCTGCCCTTTCTGGAATGTACGATAGAAGGGTTCGTTAAAACCACCGACTAGCCGGGTTCTGTATTGATACAAGTAATTCTTATTCAACAAATCAAGCAGTTCTGACAAACGGATCATTAGCGTTTTAAAAGTGTAACTATAAAAGTTACACATTAAACCCAAATTACTTTATTGTTTCAAATATTTATATCTATTTAAACACAATAATAAGCTTTATATACAATTAGGCTATACAATATCATGTTCAAAAATTAGACAGTATAATATAGTGCAAGTAGTAATAAAATCTGAAAATGAAATTAAAAAAATGAGAATAGCTGGACGCCTGGCTGCCGAAGTTCTTGATATGATTGAGGAATATGTTGTCCCAGGCGTCACAACGGCTGAGCTCAACAATATTTGTCACGACTACATGGTTAACGTACAAAAAACCATACCAGCCCCTCTGCATTACGGCCATAAAACAAGCACTTACCCAAATGGCTTTCCCAAATCAATCTGCACATCAGTCAATCATGTTATCTGTCATGGCATTCCCTCTGATAAAAAATTAAAAAATGGAGATATTATCAATATTGACATTACCGTTATCAAAAATGGCTGGCATGGTGACACCTCCAGAATGTTTACCATTGGCAAAGTGGCTGGCAGAACTCAAAAATTGATTGATATCACCAAAGAATGTATGGAGATTGGCATTCGCATGGTGGCACCAGGTATGCATATAGGTGACATTGGCTTTGCCATTGCTCAACATGCAAAAAACAACCGCTTCTCTGTTGTCAGAGAATACTGTGGTCACGGCATAGGAAAAGTATTTCATGAAGCACCACAAGTTTTACACTATGGCACCAAAGGGCATGGCTTGCAATTACAAAAGGGCATGGCATTCACCATAGAACCCATGATAAACATTGGCAAAAGACACTCTAAATTATTGGCCGATGACTGGACTGTTATCACCATGGACAAAAGTCTGTCAGCTCAATGGGAACATACTCTGGTTGTCACAGATACTGGCTATGAAGTGCTGACAGTGTCAGACAATTATCAATTCGACTACTGATCTCACATGTCTCTTTTAACACCTCCAATATATGCCTATAAATATTTGGATGTGCTAAAATTCAACCACATTCCCAAAAGTTTTCTGCCATTTTTTAAACAATTGCTGGAACAGTCAGACAAAGATTTGGTTCAGGATTTTTATGCTCAAGCCGAAATCACCCAACTGGTTACCTCTCGCGCCTGGTATGTTGAGCAAATAATCATCCAACTATGGAAACAATACATCAAAACCAAAAAAATCACCCTCATTGCTGTTGGTGGTTTTGGACGGGGTGAATTACATCCCTTTTCTGACGTTGATTTACTGATATTAAAACCACAGAACAATAGTAGCTATAACACGGAAATCAGCCAATTTATTCAATCACTTTGGGACATCGGTCTGGATGTAGGTCAAAGTGTCCGCACCGCCCACCAATGTTACCAACAGGCCAAAGATGATGTTACGGTGGCTACCAACCTCATGGAAGCACGATATATTCTTGGCAATGAAAAAATTTTCATACGGATGACGAAAAAGGTAACTGCAAAAAAAATCTGGAAGGGTGAGGATTTTTTTAGTGCCAAATCGGATGAGCAAAAACGAAGACACAAAAAATATAGCGATACCACATATAATGTAGAGCCCAACATCAAAGAAGGCCCTGGCGGCTTACGCGACATACAAATGGTCTCATGGGTAGCACAAAGATTTTACCAGACCAATTCATTACATGAACTGGTTGATATTGGATTTTTGACTGAATATGAATATATTCATTTAATTAAAGGCCAAAGTTTTTTATGGCGGGTTAGATTTGCTTTACATATTATCGCTGGACGCAAAGAAGATCGAATTTTATTTGATTACCAATTAAAATTAGCCAGGATATTTGGCTTTCATGATGAAGGTATAAAAAATCCTGCTGTCGAACAGTTTATGCAAATTTTTTACCGCAATGCTATGCGTTTGCAAAGGCTGAACTTACGTTTATTACAATTATTTGATGAAAATATTTTAAAAGAGAAACATAAAGATTCAGTTGAAGATATTAATCAGCATTTTCATATCGTCAACGGCTTTCTGGAAATAAAGAATACCGATCTATTTCACTCCACACCAACTGTGTGGTTTGAGTTGTTTTCATTAATCCAGAAATACCCGAAACTTGATGGTGTCAGAGCCGACACTGTACGCGCCATGCGGCACAATATTAACCAGATTGGCAATAATTTTCGAAACAATAAACTAGTCAAGAAACAATTTTTAAAAATTCTACAACAAAACAGTAAAGTGGCCGCCGTGCTTAATCAAATGAACCGATTAGGCATACTAGCAAGATACTTACCAGTTTTTGGTAAAATTGTTGGTCGTATGCAGTTTGACCTGTTTCATATATACACAGTCGATCAACACAGTTTATTCGCACTGAGAAACCTGTGTTTACTGCGACATGGCAAAACAAACGTACTGCGTGCCAAAGAAATATTCGACAATATCGCCAAACCTTATTTAGTCTATATTGCCGCGCTATTTCACGATATAGCCAAAGGACGCGAAGGACATCATGCTGATTTAGGCGCCATTGATGCACAGCAGTTTTGCCAGAATCATGGTATCAGCGATGAAGATAGTACACTTATTGTCTGGCTGGTAAAATACCACCTTATTATGAGCGAAACCGCACAAAAACGTGACCTCAGCGACCCAGAAACCATAAAAACATTTGCCCAATCCGCAGATTCACTGTTGAAACTTCGGGCGCTATACCTACTGACTATTGCTGATATTTCTGCCACAGATCCAAAATTATGGAATCATTTCAAAGAAAGCCTGCTGCACGAACTTTTTATCAAAACCAAACAATATCTAACCACCAATAAAGAAGATATCTCCTTAGATATTATCAAACAGAATTTGATCTCAAAACTACTGGCAAATGGAGTTTTCAGCACTCAAGTAAAACAACAAATCAACGCTTTTCCTGAGGACTTATTAAACCGTTTACACACAAATAAGTCACATAAAATACTACTACTGCTTGCCAAAAAAAGCCCCCCTATTGTTGCCAATCTTTCACAGCAGCTTAACAGCAGTGAAAAAAATCATACCTCCATTGAAAAGCGTGGCAACTCCATTGAATTCTTAATCTTTAGTCGCGATTTTAAAGGTCTGTTTTATATCATGGTTGCCATATTAGAAAAATACAACTTCGCCGTTGTCGATGCCAATATCAATATTACCAAAAATAAATTTGCCCTTAACACTGTGCAGTGCCTGACTGAAGAAAGCCCAAACTCTCAAGACAGCATGATAAATGAATTGAGCACAGCACTTAAAGCTGAAAAATTTTATGACATTGCCATTAAAAAGTACACGCCAATTCGCGAAAAGGTTTTTAAAATCAAACCCAAAGTAAAAACCCTTAAGTCCAGCAGGCGAAATGAAACCCTTATTGAAGTTATTTGTCGTGACCAGCACGGATTGCTGGCCTTAATTGCAAAAACACTTTTTTTATTGGACATCTCCATCAATGCCGCTAAAATCGTAACCGTAGGTGCAAGGGCTGAAGATAATTTTTGGCTGAGCATAAATCAACAGGCTTTAACCACCGAACAACTAGCCACATTACAGACAAAATTATTGGAAATACTATGACAAATCTACAAAACACTATCGAACAAGCCTGGTTAGATAAAGCCACTCTGACAAAAACAGAGCTCAGTGCAAAATACACAGAGACTATAGCTAAAGCAATGACAGCACTGGAAACAGGACAGGCAAGAGTAGCCCAACCCTTAGCCAATGGACAATGGCAGGTTAATGAATGGTTAAAGAAAGCAGTGTTATTGTATTTTAGCATTCATGATAATTATGTCACCGAAAATAGTACTCACAATTATTATGACAAAGTCCCCTGCCGCTTTCATAATGCCAGCGAAGCTGATTTTAAAAAAATTGGCGCGAGAATTGTACCACCAGCCACAGTGCGTATTGGTGCATTTTTAGGTAAAAATGTAGTGGTCATGCCCAGCTATGTAAACATTGGCGCTTACGTTGATGAAGGCACCATGGTTGACACTTGGGCAACAGTTGGCAGTTGTGCACAAATAGGCAAAAACGTGCATCTTTCTGGTGGTGTAGGCATTGGTGGTGTACTCGAACCCTTACAGGCTGCTCCAACTATCATTGAAGATGATTGCTTTATTGGCGCACGCTCAGAAGTGGTCGAAGGGGTAAGAATAGGCAAAGGCAGCGTCTTATCCATGGGCGTCTTTATCTCACAAAGCACCAAAATTTATAATCGTATCACCAAAGAAATCAGCTATGGTTATGTACCACCAGGTTCTTTTGTTGTTCCAGGTAGCTTACCTGCCAAAGATGGCTCTCATTCATTAAGCTGTGCTGTTATTGTTAAAACAGTTGATGAACAGGCCCGCGCTAAGACTTCTATTAATGAGTTGTTGCGGGAGTGATGGTTAATGGATATATGATTCGAATTCAATTATCAATATCAAAATATTTTTGAACATTCGGAACATTTTGTATAATAGCTGCAAGTCATTGATTTATAAGGGCGTGTGAATACTTCCATGTAAACTCCCAATAACATCCATGTTATTGAAGGCCTTCTAAATCAATAACTTACAACTATTGTCAGCTCCTATCAGCTCATCAACATTTTAAAGATCCATATAGTTCCTATCTTATCTAAAAAAACTTGGTCTATTAAGTGTAGAGTAAAAGAGTTAGAATTCTTTGCCATTTTTCTTGATTGAGCGACCATTACATGTTGCACTTTATGGCAAATGCAATAATTACCCTTGCAGTTTTTTATTTGTAACAAAGACCCATTAATATAAAAAAGGAAATATTCAATGAAATATAATCCCGGTTACCAACAGGCACTCAAACGCATACAACAAGAAAAAGAACACAAAACAAAAACACTCGATCTAACCGACCTAGGATTAATTGAAATACCAGAGGAAGTCAGTGAATTAATCTGGATTGAACAGCTTTATTTAAATAACTCAGAAACATCTTTTACACCGAATCAAATATCCTCTATTCCTGAGTTCATATACAAGTCATTACCTAATTTGATTAAACTTAAATTAACAAGAAACAAATTAGATGAAATATCACCATTGATTAAACAACTGACCCACCTGAAAGAAATAACATTATATGAAAATAAATTCAAAAATTTAAAAAAGGTTTTGGATAATGTCAAAAACATTGACTTGGTTCAACTAAGTTTATCAGAAGAAAATTTAGAAGATGATTTTAAAGATTTAAAGGCAATAAATAAACTGGGAGTAGAATTTAAAGGATCAAAAACAGGAGAATTACCAAAAATAATATTTGATCTCGATAATATTACACACCTTTGGATAAGGGATAATAAGTTGAGCCAATTACCAACAAAACTGGTAAATCTTAAACAATTACACACATTAAGTCTTGCCAACAACCAATTGATAGCATTGCCAAAGGAACTAGAAAAATTAACTCAATTAAAGATCATTGACATTAGCAACAATCAATTTGAAACCTTTCCACCCAGTATTTTAGTGCTATCTTCACTTGAAGAATTATGGATGCCTGATAATAAAGTTAAGTTGCTACCTAAAGAAATTAACAACCTGAAACGCCTACAAAAATTGTATATTAGAAATAATCAATTAAAAGCACTTCCCGCTGAAGTTGGGGAATTGACCCAATTAAAGATTATTGACATTAGCGACAATCAATTTGAGATCTTTCCACCCTGTATTATTAAGCTATCTTCACTTGAAGAATTATGGATGTATGATAATAAAGTTAAGTTGATACCTAAAGAAATTAACAACCTGAAACGCCTACAAAAATTGTATATTAGAAATAATCAATTAAAAGCACTTCCCATTGAAATTGAGGAATTGACCCAATTAAAAGTCATTGAGATTAGCGGAAATAAATTTGAGACCTTTCCACCCAGTATTATTAAGCTATCTTCACTAGAAGAATTAAGGATGCTTAATAATGAAATCAAACAGATACCTAAAGAAATTATAAACCTAAA
This sequence comes from Alcanivoracaceae bacterium, assembly GCA_016763695.1. Lineage (GTDB taxonomy): Bacteria > Pseudomonadota > Gammaproteobacteria > Xanthomonadales > Marinicellaceae > NORP309. The sequence continues at coordinate 772 of JAESTH010000062.1, read as the reverse complement.
AAAACTACAAAATTTATATTTATCTGGCAACCCAATAAAAAACATACCTAAAGAGATTTATAGCGCTAACAATGTAGACGAAATTTTCAACTATTTACACTCTATCGATACAGCAGAGGAAAAAGAATATATTTATGAAGCCAAGATGGCAATTGTTGGGCGTGGTAAAGTGGGGAAAACCAGTTTGTGTCGAAAATTAACCATACCCAATTACCAACTAGAAAAAAAAATTGATAGTACAGAAAGCATAGATATTCACACTCTAGATTTACCCATAATGCTAAAACACAGTACTCACTTCCGTTTAAACCTTTGGGATTTTGCTGGACAAGAAAAATATGACGCAACCCATCAGTACTTTATTACTAAACGTTCCTTGTATTTGTTTGTAACAGAAGCCAGACAGGAAAGCAGCCTTGAAGATTTTGATTATTGGCTAAACATCATTACCTTACTCAGTGATAATAGCCCTATCATTGTAGTCCAAAATAAAATTGATGAACGTCATAAACAATTACCCAGCTACGAATACCAAAAAAGATTTCCCAATATATTAAGTTTTATCGATATTAGCTGTCATTCAAACTATGAACATACTATAAAAAGTCTTAAAGACTGGATAAAAAAAGGCATTAGAAAACTGCCTCAAGTCGGTGATAAATTACCAAAGGCCTGGGTAGACATACGACGAGAGATAGAACTGTTATCGCAAACTAAAGATATCCTCAGCTATCAAACTTATGAGAACCTTTGTGCTAAACATGGCTTGAAT
>JAESTH010000307.1 GCA_016763695.1 Alcanivoracaceae bacterium | reverse complement strand
TTGATTCTATTGAAGGTCATCATGCTAATAATGTTTAACCCAAACAACCAGGCAAAATTGCTTTCCTTTACATGAAAGTATTCTATATATAAAAAGGAGGCCTCTGTTAAAAAAGCAAACATGGTTGCTGCAACAAAACTACTGCATAATAAAAATGCCAGTGCTGACTTATTACCGATAATATTTTTATAGTTGATCAGTATCTGCTGCATATTGACATGTTCAAAACCAGCCACTCTCCTTAGTCTTTTTGTTTCTGGTATAAATAAAAAAATAACAAATATCTGGATAAAGGCATAGAAGGCCAACAAGGCGAAAATAGATTGCCAGTTAAAATACTGCAATAATATTGAGCCCACAGCTGGCGCAATCAATGGCGCCACCATCATGATAAAGCCGACCAGAGTAAATATTTTGGCAGCATCTTTACCATTATATAAATCTCGGACAATGGCCGCACAGATAACCAGTCCAAATCCTCCACCATACGCCTGAATAAACCTAAGAGTCCAAAGTTGTTGAACACTGGTGGCAAACATAATGGAAAAACTGGTCAGGAAAAATACGCTTAAGCCAATCACGCCAATCCAACTTCTGCCATAATTATCTGAAATCGGCCCGCCCATTATCTGTCCAAGTGCAAAGCCAAACAAGTATATGGGTATAGATAATTCTACAAGTTGTATATCAACCTGGAAAAATCGAGCCATAGTCGGAATGGCTGGCAAATAAGTATCAATGGCAAATGGAGAAAGTGCCACAATAAGGGCTAGCATTGGAGCCAGTCTTTTTGCTGGATAATGCTTTTTAAAAACGCTTAGATAGCGGTTATACATAAAATAGATTGTCTGAAGCTATTTTTTTATTCAGGCAGCTTGGGTACTTGAAGTTGCAATGTAAATTGTGTCCAAGTACCTTAAATCGGCTTTCAGTTTTGCTGGCGTTATTCAAATTGCTCATAGAGATGAGTCATGACATTATCTGCCAGAAATGATTTCGCAGCTGAACCGTCCTTTTTAGAAAATTTCACCTGAGTTTTATCGCCAGTCTGATTACAGGTCATTGTATAAATGCCGGTGTAATCTGTATAAAACTTATTACGGGTAAATATTTTTTTGATGAAATTGGCATCTGCTCTGCCTTTTGCTTCCTGATCGGTATATTTAAGTGCAATCACACAAGACTCTTCATCTGCACTGACCTGAGCCCAGTTCTCAATTTCAAGATTGTTCATTGCTTCCCACATATACAACTTATCTGTTTTAACGGTTAAAACAGGAAAATCATCTATATTCTCAATTCTCAATCCACCATTGTCTGATTGTTTGGTTCTAATAGGCATATCTGGTGGTACCCGATTGAATTCTTTTGCTAATTGTCGTTCTGAGTCAACTTTAGGAATTTTCAGAGTAGAGGATGAATTTGGCTCATCAACGCCTTCAGGTATGATTAAATCAGGAGATTCAGTGGCATCAACGTATCTTTCTTTGGTATTTATATAACGGCAACCGTTTAGAAACATCGCCACAATTGTAAGTAATAATAATTTTTTCATATTTTTGAATATTCTTTAATAATTTGTTCAATCTCAAGTTTGGAGCCAGCAATATTGCTATCTAACCAGACCAAAGGTAATCTAATGCCATTGCCAATCAAGCTTGCTTGATGCAATAAATACTTCACGGGAATAGGATTGGGCTGATATGATAACATTTTAAATAAGTTTACCAGACTAGAATTTAATTTTTTTGCAGAAATAACATCGCCAAGTGCCATCAAATTGCATATCTGACTAATTAGCAGTGGTCGAACATTACTGGCTACACTTATAACGCCAGCGGCTCCTTGTTGCATTGAAAGTAAAAATGTGTCGTCATTGCCAGATAATATGACAAAGTCAGTCGTTATCTTATTTACCAGTTCAGTTATTCTGTTTTCATCTGGTGCCGCTTCTTTAATGCCAATAATATTTTTATGTTGAGCTAATGAAGCTGTGGTTTTTGCCAACATATCATTTTGCGTACGGGTAGGCACATTATATAAAATAATAGGTAAGTCACTGGCATCGGCAACTTTCATAAAATGTTGATATAAACCTTTTTGGGTGGTACGTATATAATAAGGTGTCACAACCAACACGGCATCAGCACCTGATTGGCTGGCAACTTTATTATTCTCTATCACTATGTTTGCTGAAATATTGCCTGTTTGCGCAATCACATGTGTCGGGCTGTTTTTACAGCATTCAACAGCAATGCTTAATAGTTGTTCGAACTCACTATTATTTAGTAGAGCGGATTCACCAGTAGTACCTGCTACTATAATGGCCTTAATGCCAGCCTTAATTTGATGCTGAATTAATTTTTGCCATTGAATATAATCTATCTCGCCATTATTGGACATAGGCGTGACCAGGGCAGTCATACTGCCATACAATTCTTTTGAAGTTAAGTTGGACATTTTGCTCAAAATAAGATAACTTGCGTATTTTATCCGAAAAAGGTTTAACAAATGGTTAAGATTGACGAAAAAATCAAAGATTTTGATATTTTATTGACAGGTAACAAACAGGCGAGACTTTCTGACTACCTCGGAAAATATCTGGTTATTTACTTTTACCCCAAAGCCAGCACTCCAGGCTGCACTACAGAAAGTTGTGATTTTACAGAGTTGTTCCCGCAGTTTTCTGATCTTAATGCCAATATATTGGGTGTTTCCATTGATAGTTTGAAACGACAGGAAAACTTTAAAACAAAATATGATTTTGCTTTTGACCTTATTGCCGATACAGAAGAACAGGTCTGTAACTATTTTGGTGTGATACAGGAAAAAAAGAATTTTGGCAAAACCTATATGGGCATAGTGCGTTCTACCTTTGTGATAGATCCGCAAGGTGTATTAATCAAACAATGGCGTAACTTGCGAGTCAAAGGTCACGCGCAGGACGTTTATGATTTTATAGAGAGTTTAGATTAACTCTCTGACTCACCCTCATCTCTACCCAAGCCTGGACCCAGTTCCCATTGTTCAGCATCTACAACTTCCCGGTAGGCATGCCATGATGCATGTCCTACTATAGGTAGTAAAATAGCGAAACCTATAAAAAATGTGGCAATACCAATAAGTATCAATCCAACAATAATCAGCCCCCATACAATCATAACCAGCTTGTTTTTCAAAACAGCGTTGATTGAAGTGAGAATGGCGGTAATGGCATCAACGTTTCTATCCATCATCATGGGTATTGAAAAAGCTCCAAAACAGAATACAACCGCAGCGAAGATTGCACCAACTGCTGAACCAATGCTTAAAAAACCAGCCAGTCATTTATTGACATGCTAGACATAGATGGAAAAAAGATATGAACCATACTGGCAGCACGTGCCCAAATCAGAAACACAATCAAAAACACAAAGGCCAGCACCATCTCATTACCCAAGTACCTTTTGCCTTCTTTAATACAACGTAAAAATTTAGGTGTGACGCCATTGTCAAGCTGCCTGCTCATTGAATATAAACCAATGGCGATGGCAGGGCCCATAAAGAAAAAACCTGCTACCAAGGCAATAGATAAGACAATAGAATGTGCGCTATAGGCAACATAAGTGATCAAAATACTCACAAACACCATGACGATGCCATAACTCAAGCTCAGTCTAGGAACCCTTTTAAAATCCAGAAAGCCTTTTTTTAGCCATCTATAAGGCGCATCCATGCCCACTGTTCGACATGGTGCAACTAATGGTTTAATGTATTGCTCTGAATCATTATCAATATTATTGTTGTTTTCTACCATAATTTACACCCTTTTATAACAATACTAGCAAAAAATGGGCTAAACCCCAAGAGCAAAGTAACATTTATTAACTATCTTCGTTATCAGTACAATATTTACAAACGAGGAAAATTATGAAAAAACTATTAGTAACATTAATCTTAAGCCTATCTTTTACTGCCATTAATGCAAAATCATTTATTGATGAGGTCACCAGTGTTGTGGGTAGTGACCCACAGGTGAACATCAACTTAAGTACCAGTATCATTAAAACTATTTTGGCTTTTTCCGATGATAAAGATGCAAATGATTTAAACACCGTATTAAAGGGGTTAGATAAAATAAGAGTATCGGTATATGAGTTGGATAATAATAAAAACACCCAAAAACTAACTAAACTCATCAAGTCAAAAGTTGATGATTTATCTGCTAAAGGCTACGAGCAAATAGTGACAGTCAGAGAAAAGGATGAGATGGTTTATATCATTGCAAAAATAAAAGATCATTACTTAGAGGATGCCATGATTGTTGTGATGGAAGAAGGTGATGAACTGGTTATTATTAGCATGGAAGGTGTGGTTGATTTACAGCAACTTGCGCAAATTTCCGATCATTTTGATGTCGATCTGAATGATATTGTTGGCCATTGATTGAGAAAATTTGCAATCGGCAACCACAGTGAGTATATGCAAACTATAAAAGTCCATTAATTGGGCTTTTTTTGTTTTAATGTGCGGACATCTGCTAAGATATAGCACATGAAAACACTAATACTAACAATAATTATGATGAATACAGCCCTTGCTAAGGATTTAACCATTGAACGAATTTTTTCTTCTCCCAGCTTGTCTGGTGTGCCCATGCGCAGTGTCATGTTCTCACCCGATGGTGTACGTGTCACCTTCCTTCAGGGCAAGGCTGATGACAAGGATCAGTTTGATTTATGGCAATACCACATTGAATCAGGAAAGAAGCTGATTCTGGTCGATTCTAAAGTCCTACTGCCAGAAGGTGAAAAACTTTCCGCTGAAGAAAAAGCCCGCAGGGAAAGGCAAAGAACAGCAAGCTTCACAGGCATTGTTGAATATTCCTGGTCCCAAGATGGGGCACAAATACTGTTTCCATTAAGTGGTAACCTGTTTGTTTATAACTTATTGACTAAAGCGGTTCAACAGGTCACTGATTCTGAAGACTTTGATACCGATGCACGATTTTCACCCAATGGTGCTTACGTGTCATTTATACGTAAGCAGAATATTTTTGTGGTTGATTTACATGCCAATAAAACCCGTCAATTAACCTTTGATGGCAAAGACACCATTAAAAATGGTATGGCAGAATTTGTCGCCCAAGAAGAAATGGATAGAGATACAGGTTATTGGTGGTCAAAGGATGAACAAAAAATCGCCTATATTCAAGTCGATGAATCTACAGTTGCCATCACCCAAAGATATGAAATAAATGCTGATACCATTGAGATTGTCAAGCAGCGTTATCCATATACGGGTGAGGCTAATGTGATAGTTAAGCTAGCAATATATGATTTATCAACCGATAAAACCCAGTGGATTGACCTGGGAAACAATCAGGATATTTATCTACCCAGAGTTAAATGGTTGCCTGATAGTAAGACATTAAGTTATCAATTACAAAGCCGTAATCAGCAGCAGTTAAGCCTAAATTTTGCTCAGCTTAATGGGGCTACTCGTAAAATACTGGAAGAAAACAGCGACACTTGGTTAAATTTACACAGTGATTTATATTTTCTCAAAGACAATGACTTTGTCTGGGCATCAGAAAGAGATGGCTACAAACACCTGTATCATTATGATAACAAAGGGCAACTACTCAGGCAAATTACCAAAGGACAGTGGGTGGTTGATAAAATCAAGGCCATTGATGAAGACAGGCAGCTTATTTATTATACTGCCAGTAAAGAGTCAGCTATTGAAAAGCACCTGTATTCACAATCAATGCTTGCAGGCGCAGAAGGTCATAAAGTTTCTAGCAAGGCTGGCTGGCATAACATAACATTGGATGATACTGCCCAATTTTACATTGATAACTGGTCAGATAGAGACAACCCAGAGTCTGTGGCATTGTACGAAATCACTGGTCAGTTATTGACCGTCTTAAATGATAACACCATCAATAAAAATCACCCATACTATCCTTACCTACAATCACATCAGAAAACCAGTTTTGGAGAATTGAAAACAGCAGATGGTCAGGTATTGCATTATCGTATTATTTTACCCAAAGGTTTTATGCCAGAAAATAAATATCCAGTATTTGTATACACATATGGAGGACCACATGCACAAATGGTGACCAATAGTTGGGGGAGAGTCATAGAGCAATATATGGCACAAAACGGATTCATTGTTTTCGCTCTGGACAATAGAGGCAGTGCCAGACGCGGGGTGAAATTTGAGTCGGCTATTTATAAACACATGGGAGGTGCAGAAATCGAAGATCAATTGATCGGAGTGACATACCTTAAATCCTTAAAATATGTTAATGCGGATAAAATTGGTATATTTGGTTGGTCTTATGGTGGTTTTATGGCATTAAAAGCCATGACAAAAACCGATGCTTTTGCTATTGGAGTGGCCGTTGCACCAGTGACAGATTTCGCCCTATACGATACCTTTTATACCGAACGCTATATGTCAACACCGCAACTCAATCCGGATGGTTACAAGTCCACTGCAGTATTTGATGATGTGAAAAACATTAATAATCCGCTGTTAGTGATTCATGGCATGGCGGATGACAATGTGTTATTTACCAATTCTACTAAACTATTTAAAGTTATGCAGGATCAAGGTATTATGTTTGATAGCATGATTTACCCTGGTGCCAAACACGGCATCAGTGGAGAAAAGTCACAAATACATGTATGGAAAACCATCAGTAACTATTTTATAAAACACCTGCAAACGGGGGCAGCTCAATGATAAACAAATTGATATTAATCATGTTACTGGTAGCATTGTCAGCCTGTGAACAAACTCAAACACCAACAGTAGAAGTCAGGCAAGCAGATAAAATAGCGGGTCTTTGGCGTGGGGTACTGACTTCTCCTGGTGGAGAGTTACCTTTTGGTATTGATATCATGAAAGGTGAAGATGGTTACACTGCCAAAATATTAAATGGTGAAGAGCGAGCAGATACCTCAAGTGTTGATTTTAGCAACAATACTATCACTATAAACTTTGAATGGTTTGATGCGAGAATCACAGCCACATTGAGTGAAGATGGTAACAATATGAACGGGCAATGGAGTAAAACCGCATCTGGCAGAGATAAAACATCAATGTTAGAGTTCAGCGCAAGTAAGGGCTTTGATTATCGATTCAGTCAAGAATTGGATCCAGCTGTGATTACCAATACCGCAGGTAGTTGGGAAGTCACTTTTCGTGATGAGGATGGTGATAGTATTGCAGTGGCTGAATTGAATCAGCAGGGCAAGATTGTTACAGGAACATTTTTAACCCCTACTGGTGATTATCGTTTTCTGGCAGGCAGTGCAAATGATAATAAACTGTATTTATCCGCTTTTGATGGCGCCCATGCCTTTTTATTTAACGCAGAAATAAATAATGATAAGATCATTAAAGGTCACTTTTGGTCCAGAGAAAGCTACCATGCCACCTGGACGGCCAGTCAATCTAATGATACCGGTGATTTTCTACCATCGGCCTGGGAAATGAACAAAGTTACAACCACAGACAATACTGTCTCCTTTTCATTTGCAGACATCAACGACAATACTGTGCAGCTGACAGATGAGCGTTTTAAAGATAAACCTGTTATTGTCAATTTATTTGGCACTTGGTGTCCAAACTGTAATGATGAGGCGCCTGTGCTGGCAAGATTTTATGATAAATATAAATCACAGGGTCTGGAGATAGTTGGACTGGCCTTTGAGTTCACCGAAGACCCCGTTCGGGATAAACAGCAAATAAAAATCTTTAAACAGCGTCATAAAATCAACTACCCATTGTTATTGGCAGGTGGTAATGACAAAAGTCAAGCCACAAAAATACTGGGATTTCTTGATGAAGTTAAATCCTACCCAACTTCAATATTTCTGGATAAAAATCATCAGGTGGTTAACATACACACAGGTTTTTCAGGTCCAGGTACTGGTGAGCATTACGTGCAACTACTTGAAGAGCTGGAAAATGAAATTCTGACATTATTAAATAATTAACTCAACCCCCACTAAAATTATGAAAACACCCTCAACAAGACTAAACAAAAAAGTAATCATTTCCGCAGCTATGGCTTTGCTCAGTTTAACCACAATGGTGGTGCAGGCATCCGTAAAAATTGAAGCAGCCTATGTTTTATACGGTCAATCCAGTGATTTAACCCTGCTGCCGATGGCCAGAGTGATATTAGCTGGAGCAGGTCAAATATGCCCACAGTTAAAAGCCAGTGTAGGAGATCAGTCTAATGTCTCCATGTCAATTCGGATCAATCCAGATGAGTTGAACTTCCCTGTGACTGTATGTGAGGCTATCTATCCATTTTCTACTCAAATGCAAGTAGAGAATAGTGATGTAATGTTGCCAAAGATAAATAAAGACATTGTCAATATCACCATATTTGGTGATACTGGCTGTAAATCATCACATCAGGATTGTCAGTTAAATTCCAGTAATTGGCCCTTTCCTTCATTGGTTACAAAAGTGGCGGAAACGACGAGCAAACCAGATGTCATCTTACACATGGGTGACTATAATTATAGCGGCACACCTGGTAATATTGCGATCAAGGGCTTGGTAAATAAGGTGCAAGTATATGATGCGGGAGACAATACTACCCAGGGTTTGTGCCAAATACCTGGGGCTTATTATGGGCAAAATTCTATAGGCAGTGAATTTCCTGATAGTTGGCAACACTGGCAAAGTGATTTTTTCTCTGCGGCACAACCGCTATTCTCACAGGCACCATGGGCTTTTGTTCGTGGCAACCACGAGTTGTGCTCAAGAGCTGGTCTGGGCTGGTTTTACTTTTTGGATGCCAGTTCGTCCTTATTGGGTCAATACCATGTCCAACTCAGTTGCCCCGCGGCAGAAAATCCCAATCCAGAGGTATTCAGCCCACCATATTTGCTTAGCTTTTCATCATTAAACCTGGCGGTGGTCGATTCAGCCAATGCCTGTGACTATGGCTTACTTAACAGTGATAGTTATATTAATCAATTTGCAATCCTGCAAAATTTAATCGATAGTGCTGACAACAATAAACCAACATGGCTGCAAATGCACAGGCCACTGTGGGGTGTTGACGGACTGGATGCAGGTGGTAGTTGTGGTAATAATTCATCGGCTCACTATTGTTATGTCAATCAGACTATGCAGAATGCCATAGAGCACAGCCCATTAGCAAGATCAGTGGATTTAATTGTTTCTGGACACATGCATAGATTTCAGTTGGTTGATTTTAAATCACAAAAACACCCTGATCAGTTAGTGATTGGTAATAGCGGCGTTAAATTATCAGGCCTACAGCCCAAAACGACTAAAGTACTGAAAATAGACAAAAATAAGGCCACCGTAATGGGTATTAAACAATTCGGTTATATGAATATAAGTTTGAGCAGTGATAAAAGCTGGGTTGGTGAATTGCTCAATCCAAATTTGGCAGAGCCTGTATTATTGCATTGCGATTCAAAAAAGTATCCAATGTGTAGCAAAACTAAAAACCTAACCAATTAAAACCAATGATTAACATCAGGATAAAACTGGCGGCAATGATAACCAGTCCTGAAAGTTGAGCAATAAAATTGAACCAGTATTTAAAGTCGATGTCATAATGCTGAGTAACAGAGTAAGTGGCAATTATCAAAGTAGAACTGAAAAATACAGCGATGGTAACAATGGATGGCAGGAGGGTGGTTAACAGTGTGATAAAAGTGATGCTAATGCCTGATATGATTTTGTGTTTATAGGTACTCATTTCTGTGTGCTTATTGATTGATTGAGGTCAGTTTAGAAGGTTGGATTCTCAAAACATGAGAATGAACGCAAATAAATGTAAAACATCCAAATAATGTCACCTATTGACTATTATTTTTTATACAATCAACTCCTTAATACTTCAACATTTTGGTTTTTATGAAAAGACTGTTTAAAATTATCTGGTTTTTTACCAAAGTTGGTTTGTTTTTCCTGATATTGGGAATCGCAACCTTATTTGTCACCTATAAAATAATGGAAAAAGACCTGCCGTCGGTTGAGTCTATTAGGCAATATAAACTGCAAGTGCCATTAAGGGTCTATTCGCAAGATGGTAAATTGATACGGGTATTTGGTTCTAAAAGGCGCTCACCAGCACCTATAAGTGAAGTTCCTCAAAATTTGATAAATGCCTATATTGCTGGCGAAGATGCCAACTTTTATAGTCATTTTGGTATCGATCCCAAAGGGTTGTTTAGAGCAGTATGGGAAGTGATTACCACTGGTCATAAAAAGACAGGTGGCTCTACCATAACCATGCAATTAACCCGTAATGTTTTCCTGACATTAGAACAGACGTATACCCGAAAATTAAAGGAAATATTCCTGGCGATCAAACTTGAGCAGACCATAAGTAAAGACGAAATTTTGGAGCTGTACTTAAATAAAAACTTTTTGGGTCATCGATCTTACGGCATTGTTGCCGCCGCCGATATGTATTACGGCAAAACGTTGGATGAATTAACCCTGGCAGAATGCGCCATGCTGGCTGCTCCGCCCAAAGCACCCTCAAGAATCAACCCAATCACCAGTCCTGAACGAGCCTTATTGCGTCGCAATTATATACTCAGAAGAATGCACGAACTGGATTACATCAGTCAGCAGGAATTTGATCAGGCCATTAAAGAAGCGGATAATGCCCGTATTCATGAACCCGCCATAGAATTAAATGCCCCCTGGGTTGCCGAAATGGTCAGGGTGCAGATGTTGGAAATATATGGAGATAATGCTTACACTGATGGTTATGTGGTGACTACAACAGTTGGTTCTCGATTACAGCAAAGTGCAGAAATGGCGGTCCAAAATGGCTTGCAGGCTTATGATAAGCGTCATGGTTATCGAGGGGCTATCAAACATTTTGATATCGAAACAATTGGTGATGACAATGGTGCAATTGTTACTGAAGAGGCCATAAACGCGACCATAGAGAAAATCAAAAAAACCCCAACAACGGCTGGTTTACAGGTGGCATTGGTGACTTATATTGAAGATGAATCAATGATAGTGAGGTTAATTGATGGACAGGATGTAGTGATAAACTACGAGACTTCTAAATGGGCAGCGCCCTATATCAATAATGAAAAAATTGGTAACAGACCTAAAGTGATGGATGATATTGTCAGCTTAGGTGATGTGATTATGGTCAAACGGGATATACTAGGAGAGTTTATCCTGGCACAGATTCCGCGTGTGCAAGGGGCATTGATCTCCCTCAATCCCAACAATGGTGCGATTAACTCTCTGGTTGGTGGCTTTGCCTTTAATCTGAGTAAATTTAATCGGGTAACACAGGCCAAAAGACAGCCTGGATCAGGCTTTAAGCCTATTTTGTATTCTGGTGCTATCAATGCAGGGCTAACAGCTTCAACTTTAATCAATGATGCACCGATAGTATTTGATGATGCGAAATTGGAGAAAGCATGGCGGCCACAAAACTACAGTGAAAAATTCTTCGGTCCGACTCGTTTAAGAGAGGGTATTGTCCATTCCAGAAATCTGGTATCGATTAGGGTATTGGATAGAATTGGCATAAATTCTGGTCGCAATCATATACTTAAATTTGGTTTTGATCCCAACGATGTGCCGAGAAACCTGTCAATTGCCCTTGGTAGTCCCAATGTTCCACCTATGGCCATGGCACGGGCTTTTTCGGTCTTTGCTAACGGCGGCTATTTAATCGATCCCTATTTAATTCAAAAAATCACCAATCAGGATGGTGAGGTTCTGTTTGAACAGAGACAGGTTGTATTATGTGATGAATGCGAGGAGAAAAGCAAACAAAAGGCATTTGATGATATGATTCTTGAAAATGAAGAAAGCATTTCCATGGCTTATCAATCAGAGTCAACCAGCAACCCAGAAAAACAAGCTGAGATACCAGTGGTATACCCGCCACGTGTGATAACGGCTGCTAACCAGTTTATCGTTGAGTCATTTATGAAAGATGTAGTTAAACGCGGTACTGGTCGCAAGGCCTTAGCCTTAAACCGTCACGATCTGGCTGGCAAAACAGGCACCGCAAACGAACAGCGAGATGCTTGGTTTAATGGTTATCAACGCAATATTGTTACCCATACATGGGTGGGGTTTGATACGCCAGAAGCAATGGGCAGAGGCGAAACAGGCGGCAGAGCAGCCTTGCCAATCTGGATGGATTTTATGAAAGTGGCGCTGGAAAATGAGCCTGAATTTCAAAGACCCATCCCTCCAGGTGTGGTTGCAGCAAAAATCAACCGCAAAACAGGTAAACTAGCCAGTGTGGGCACCTCTGATACCATGCTGGAGTATTTTATTGTGGGTAACTTACCTGATGAAGAAAGTGCAGATATTCAGGCAACCGAAATTGACAATGAAACGGTAGATGATTTATTTTGATGCAAATTGTATTGGCTTCATCATCAAAGTACCGTAAAAAATTATTTCAAAGGCTTAATATAAAATTTAGCTGTTATTCACCAGATATTAATGAAGGCCTAAATCATGGCTTGACTTTAGAAGACAATGTACAGGAGATCGCAAAAAAGAAGGCACAGGCTGTTTCGGTACTTTTTCCTGAGGCATTGATAATAGCCAGTGATCAATTGTGCGCAATTGATGACATTGTCATGGGCAAGCCAATGAGCTTTGAAAATGCTTTTAAACAGTTAAAACAGGCATCAGGCAAGGACATCATATTTTATACTGGATTAGTGGTTTTTAATCCACAGTCAAACCAGTACTATAACTATTGTGACCAAACCACCGTAGTATTTAGAAATCTCACAGATCAGGAAATCGAGCATTATTTAGTATATGAACAACCTTATGATTGCGCAGGAAGTTTTAAGGTTGAGTCACTGGGCGTGAGCTTATTTGACAAAATAATTAATCAGGATCCAACCGCACTTATCGGTTTGCCATTAATAAAGCTTTGCCATATATTGCGGAAAAATGGGGTTTTATTGTAGTGCTTGTTTTACGATGGGTAGAGACGCCCTATTAGGGCGTCTCTACGTTTATTAGACCATCATAACATCAATCCTGTACTTGATTCAGCATTTGGCTGGATAGTGATAATCGGGCAGCCAGCCATGTGATCAATAGTGAAATGATGATAACCAAGGCTATTTGTTGAAAACTCAAACCATGCAGGGTGATGTCAATGCCAAAGTTTTGTACCAGAGAATTAATGGTGTCTTTTAACCACCTGAAACTGATGGCAATAAATATCACAGCAATAATTCCTGCATAAATACCAAAAAAAGTACCCATATATAAAAAACTGCGCCGTACCTGAGCCCAGCTGGCACCAATAAGCTCAAGTAAACGTAACTCATTTTTATGATCAGTGATTTCATTAGCGATGGTATTGGCTAAAATCACCATGACAATAAGGATAAACATAAATGCACTGATTCTGGCTATTTGTAATAGGGTATTGGTTAGTGCCTTAAGTTGGCTTAGCCATTGCTTGTCATAGCTGATATATTCTACCTGTGGATTGATGCTGAGGTTGTTAATAAATACTTCTATTTCATCAGCAGTGGTCTCGGCAAATACGCTGACGGAAATTTGTCTGGGCAAGTCATGTGCAGTGATCAAGCTGATGATTTGTGACAGTTGTTCATCTTTACTGAGTTGATTTTTAATGGCATCAGAATTCAGCACAGAGGCTGATTCGACAATCGGTAAATCTTTAATCTCCTGTAAAAAAATACCTGTTTCTTTTAAGTCTACGGTGCTTTCAATAAAGATGGCAATTGAACCCTGATTTTGCCATGACTGCTTTAACTCGTCATAGTTTAACCACAATGTCCAGAGAAACAGCGGGATATAAAAACAAATCGCCAAGGTTAAAATGGTCATCAATGATTTTAGGGGTCGCTGCCATGGCATTAAAAACCCTTCTGAAATCGCACGTTTGTGCCCTCGGATATAGCATGAAAAAGCATGAGGTTGGGCGTTGTTTCTTTTCATGGAGTATACATGTTTTTCTGCGGGCTAAAATCATCTATCAGTTCACCTTTTTCCAATACAAGCACCCTTTTTTGCAGCCTTTTTATTAAAAATAGATCATGAGAAGCAATCAGAATGGTAATGCCCAGACTATTGAGTTTTTCAAAGATTTTCATTAAATCCAAAGATAAATCTGGATCCAGATTGCCGGTTGGCTCATCGGCTAAAATAATATCGGGTTTTGCAACAAAAGCACGAGCAATTCCTACTCTCTGCTGCTGTCCGCTGGATAGTTCCTGTGGATAAAAATTGGCTTTCTCCGCAATGCCTACCTGTACTAGAGCTGCATTGGCCTTTTTATAACTGAGGGTATCAGAATAGCCCCGAATCTGTAAAGACAGAGCGATATTGTCTAATACGGTTTTATTTTCCAATAAACGGTGATCCTGAAAAATCATACCAATATTTCTTCTATAGGCAGGTATTTTTCTGGATTTCATACAAGATATGTCCTGACCATTGACCTTGATCTGTCCATAACTGACATCCTGCATCAACATCAATAGCTTCAAAATTGTGGTTTTACCAGCACCTGAGTGCCCTGTTAAAAACAGCATTTCCCCGGCTTCCACGGTAAAACTCACATCGCGCAATGCTTTGTTGTCTTTGCCATAACTTTTGGAAACACGGTTAAAATTTATCATGCGCCATAGTATAAACTAATTGCAGCGAATTTTTGTGAGTAAATTCAACTTTGTAATTGATATATTGATTTAGAGTCGTGGTATTAAATCGCTCTGCATTTCTGTGAGTCTGGAAACTGTGCGCTGCATTTCAAAAGAGAGGTCATCTCCTGAATAGATGTTTTTAAAGTCTACCGTAGATAATACGTATAAAGGTGTTTTGCTGTCATATAAAACATCAATCAGGGTGATGAATCTTCGGGCTGTATTACGATCATCTGCTTCTATTGGCTCATTGATAACCATGAAGATGGATTGGTACTGTTCGCTTAGTTTGATATAGTCGTGCGCATTTCTAGCTTGTTTGCACAGGGTGTCAAATTCAAACATGATATGCTGGGAGCTTCTTTTGATAATATTTAATTGCCGTTTGTTTATAGTGATAGGTGCTATATGAAGATTTTTCTCAGCAACCAACTGGCTGAATAATTGCTCGAAGTGATTTTGGTTGTTATCACTGATTGGGTAGAACCATTTTTTTGTAGTGAGTTGCTGTTTTGTGCGGTAATCGTAATCACCATCTAGTTGTAATACCTGCATGTTTTGTTGTATCCAGTCTATGGCGGGTAGGAATTTTTTTCTTTGTAGACCACCATGATATAAATCGACAGGGTTAATATTCGATGTGGTTACCAGGCTGATTTTGTGCTTTGCTAATGACTGTAGAATAGTGGACAACAACATGGCGTCAGTAATATCAAGTACCAGAAATTCGTCCAGACATAATATGGAAATTTTTGAAGACAGTTTTCTGATAACGATATCAATCGGGTTTTGTTGATTTTTAATATGATGCAGCTGTTGATGAAACCACAGCATGAAGTGATGGAAGTGTTGCCTGCGGATTATTTTTTTATCAATTGTCCCCACAAATAAATCCATCAAAAATGTTTTGCCACGACCGACGGTCCCATAGATGTATAAGCCATGAAATTTTTGTCTGTTGGGTGTAAGTAGACGTTGTAGCCAATGACTTTTAGGTATGTTAATATTTTGATATAAATCATCAAAACCCAGAATGGCTTCATTTTGCAGTATATCCTGTTTAATTATGCCTTGTGCGAGTCTCTGCTTATAAATTTGCAGTGGGCTCATGGCTTGTTTTTTGAATCGAGATTTGAGATATTATACTTCCTTGATATTTTCCTGTTCTGGAAGCTGTCTTAAAATCCCATTTTTAATAGCACCTTTTAAGTCAATCAGACGTTTATGGAAAAAGTGCCCCGCTTTAAATGTGATCAACTGAGGTCTTGGCTCAAGTGCATTTATATAATCATACACAGCTTTTGGTGTAACTACATCATCATCTTCACCCTGAATAACCAGCCATGGGCAATCGGGTATAGCCAAGTCAGAATAATCATAGCGTTCAACCGGGGGTGCAATCGTTAAAAACTGCTGCGGCTGAATTTCCAGGCAGGCTCTCAGTGCAGTGTAAGAACCAAAGGAAAAGCCCGCTAACCAGATATCATACTCGGGTAGAATTTCTTTTAGCCATTGATGAATGGTTAGTACATCGTCTGTTTCGCCAATACCATTATCAAACTCCCCCTCTGATTCGCCAACACCACGAAAGTTAAATCGTACTGTGTGCAAACCTAACTCTCTGAATGCTTTTTCTATCATATGTGTGACTTTATTGTGCATGGTGCCACCAAATAGAGGGTGTGGGTGACAAATGATACCAAGGGTTTTCCTATCTTCCTCTGTATTGGTTGGATGACCCGCTAGACACTCTAATTTGCCAGTTTGTCCCTGGATAAAAAATGTTTTTTCTGGAAATTGTTGAGGGTTCTGTGTCATTTTAAGATTGATTAATGATTAAGGATTGAGAGTATATCATTTAATATCAAACACCATCCCGAATATTTCATATGACCGGTATGAATAGATTAAATTTGCTATCTAATATTATATAAATTCTTAATACAGTTGTGTTAGCATATAATATCTATAATTATTGTATAAAAAGAGAGTGCTGTATTGGGTCAAAAATTATTGAAAACATTAGAATTTCTGAAATATTTGTTTAATAAAAAATTTGCGCGTATGACGTTGTTGGGTTTCTCTGCTGGCATTCCTCTGCTTTTGATTTTTTCTTCTTTATCACTGTGGTTGGATCAGGTTGGAATTGCAAAGTCATCTATTACCATGTTTAGTTGGGCAGCATTGGGCTACTCATTTAAATTTCTATGGTCTCCATTGGTAGATAAATTGCCATTACCCTTTTTGAGCAACTGGCTAGGTCAGCGCAGGAGCTGGCTTTTGTGCGCACAAATATTTGTAATAATTGCAATTATCTGGATGTCATCAATAAATCCAGCACTCGGTGTCAATCAACTGACGATAATGGCGTTTGCCACAGTTTTGCTGGGGTTTTCTTCTGCGACACAAGATATATTAATAGATGCCTGGCGAATAGAGGCATCAGATGAGAACGACATTGCTATATTGTCGTCTTTATATATTATTGGTTATCGTATTGGTATGATCACATCTGGGGCTGGTGCTCTTCTTTTGGCTCATAACTTTGGTACAAGTATTGAAGAATATGTATATCAAGCATGGCAATATAGTTATTTAATCATGGCGTTATTTATGCTTGTTGGTGTTGTCACAACATTGTATATTAAAGAGCCAGTATCGACACATTCTATTGAGAGTAATGCTACCAAAGATTATGTGGCTATTTTATTGATATTCTGTATAGCGGTCATTAGTTTTATCTCAATTTATCACTTTTCAGGTAATTACAAAGGTGAGCTTACTGTTTTTTTGTCTAATTATATTAATAATGTTACTTTCGTAAGCTTGATCATTTCATTGATACAGCTATCTTTTTCATTTGGAATTACTGTCTTTGTAAGCTTTTTGATCTATCAAACACCATATGTTAATAGAAGAATGATTAAAACAGTTTATATTGCCCCAGTGTTTGATCTATTTAGTAGGTATGAAAAACATGTGTGGTTGCTTATTGGAATAATAAGTACCTATAGGATATCTGATATTGTTATGGGAGTTAGTGCTAATTTATTTTATCAATATATGGGTTTTGACTTGGGGGAGATTGCTGGTATAGTCAAAACATTCGGTTTGGTAATGACTTTGACTGGTGGACTTGTAGGAGGAATGTTGGTGATAAAATATGGTGTGTTAAAAATCATGATTCTTGGAGCTATTTTATCGGCCGTTACCAATATTTTATTTATGGTAATGGCAGAGACGGGGAAGAGTATTGAGTTTCTAGTCATATTAATTTCAGCTGATAACTTGTCCGCTGGATTGGCTATGGCTGCTTTCATCGGTTTTTTATCTATGTTGGTGAATAGGTCTTTTACTGCAGTTCAATATGCAATGTTTAGTTCAGTTATGACGCTATTTCCTAAAGTGCTGGGAGGGTTTTCTGGTGGGTTAGTTGACAATTGGGGATTTTCTACTTTTTTTCTTTTAACGGCAATAGTGGGTATTCCAGTTGTACTTATGTTGATATATGCAGAGAGAAATCGCTGTTTTGAATTTAATAATTAGTAATATGAGGTATATGCATAACTAAAATCAGTGGGAATATAGCCGACATTGGCTAACTCTTTAAAATTTAAGAAAAATTGAGCCATGAATTTATTTTTCAATGTGAATATGTTATGGTTTTAACATAAAGCAGGATAGAGGAAAACATGATAACAGTAGAAGAGTTAAAAAATTATTATCCTTTTAATAAAATGGAAGAAAAATTTCTACCATTATTAATGGAACAGTTTAAAGTTTATAATTTTAAAATAAATGATGATATATTTAAACATGATAATAATAAAATTAATGCCAAGTATGTTATTGGTGGCAATGTAAATATTTCTTATCCATCAGGCAGGGAAAAACTGGTTAAATCCACTTCACTACAGTCGTATTATCCAATCGGAGAGGTGAATACCTCAAAACATTTGACCTCCTCGGTAAAATCTAAAAAAGCACAAGTCATGATGATGGATAATGTTTTTCTTGATCACTTTACTGTTTGGGATGATTTATTTAAAGAATCCAGCTCTGACAGTCCGCTAAGAGGCCATCAGTCTTACAGTTGGGTGGTTGGTTTGTTGTTGTCCAGAGCGGTACAGATGTTACCAAGAGGCCATGTTGATCAAATATTTAAAAATCTAGAGCCTGTATATGTCAATGTTGGAGAAGAAATAATTGTCGAAGGTGATTCGGGTGATTATTGTTATATTATTGTAAAAGGTGTGGCAGAAGTATTTAAATGTATTGCAGAAGGAGAAGAGGTAGTAGCAACGCTGAACGCTGGTGCGTTGTTTGGTGAAAATGCCCTGGTTAGCAAGGAGCCGCGGACCGCCTCAGTGAGAATGAAAACCAATGGTATTTTGATGAAAATGATAGGAGAAAAGTTTTCATCTTTGTTGAAAAGTCATGTGGTTAGGTGGTTAACGGTTGATGCTTCCTATGAATTGATGTTAACAGGTGCCACACTGCTTGATGTCCGAGAAGATGATGAATTTGAAAATATTAGTTTTCAGGGCTGTGTTCATATTCCTATGGATAAATTGCGAGAAAACAGTGCGAAAATTTTGGATATAAATAAGCCCGTTATCACTTGCTCGAATACTGGTATGAGATGCGCATCAGCTGCATTTTTGTTAGCTACTTTGGGATATGATGTTTATAGCATGCAGGGTGGAATTGTGGGCTTGTTGAAATTGGTGGAAAATAAAGAAGTATAAAGCTTTATATAAATAGTTAGTAATTCTTCCATTAGATTTTTGCCTTCGCAGGAATGACGGGGTAAGTAGTTACAATAGTTAGTCCTTGGTATGAAGGTCTTTCATGGATTTTTCAAGTTTTCCATCAAGCAAGTCTTCCAGTACAGTAACGGCTTTGGCAACAGCACGGTCTGTGCTGATTTCATCATCTACTGATGCGCGGTTGAGTACCCATGAAACAACTTTGCTTTTGTGGCCAGGGTGACCAATACCCAGTCTGAGGCGATAAAACTGGTTTGAGCCTGTCAGTGCAATAATATCTCTTAAGCCATTGTGTCCACCATGTCCTCCGCCTTTTTTTAATTTAGCAATGCCAGGTTCTAAATCAAGTTCGTCATAAGCGACCAGGATTTCCTCGGTGCTGATTTTATAAAAATTGGCTAAACTAGCCACTGATTTACCAGAAAGGTTCATAAATGTATCAGGTTTTAATAACCAGATGCTGTGTCCTGCAATATTAACTTTATCGGCGTAACCATAAAATTTTTTACTTTCTTTTAAGTCAAAACCATATTTGTCACATATGGCATCAACAAAACCAAAGCCAATATTATGACGGGTCTGTGCATATTTAATGCCTGGGTTTCCAAGCCCTACTATTAGTTTTATTGGTTTCATATTTTCGAACAGCCTCTTGTGATTTGTCATAAACGAAATCAGCCTCATAAAGAGGCTGATTTTGTCTTAATAATTAGCAAGCAATTATATTTACTAATCGGTTTCTTTATCCTGAGCTGATGGAACATCCACAGATGGAAGCTCAGTGTCTTCCGTTGCAGCAGACTCAGACTCAGCATGAACGTGAGTGGTAGAGACCACTACTTCATCATGTTCTTCAACATCTCCATGGGTAAAGGCGGTTAATGTTACGCCTTCAGGAAGGTTGATATTGCTTAAACGAACAATATCGCCTTCTTTAAAGTCTTTTAAATCTACCGCAATAAATTCTGGTAAATGATCAGGTAAACAACTGATTTCAATATCTGTTAATTGATGTGAAACAATGATACCTGAAGTTTTGGCAGCTTCACACTCTTCTTCATTTAAGAAGTGAAGAGGGATGTGCATGGTTATCTCAACATCATCTGCAATGCGTTGAAAGTCCATATGCATAATAACTGGCTTTGATGGATGACGTTGCATGTCACGTAGTACAACTTTTTGGCGTTTACCACCAGCGGCTTTTAACTCAAGAATACTGGTGAAGAATGTTTCGTCTTCAATAAATCTCAGTACCTTGTGGTGTTCAATTGATATTGAACGAGAGTCTCTGTTTCCGCCATATATAATGGCAGGGACTTTGTTTAAGCGACGTAGGCGGCGGCTCGCACCTTTCCCTAAATCATCACGTAATTCTGCGTCAATTTTAAATGTAGACATTTGTATCTCCTAAATATTTTTTACTTAAATTAATGTTTCACTTTGCGACCAAGTAAAACGCTTTGTTAGTCAACATACATTTCGCTGACTGATTCTTTGTTGGCAATTCTTCTTATGGTTTCTGCCAGCATTTCTGCTACGCTTAATTGCCTGATTTTTTTACAGTTTCTTGCTCTTTCATTTAAAGGAATAGTGTCTGTTACTACCAGTTCCTTTAATCCTGATTTTTCTATATTTTCTATGGCATTACCAGATAATATTGGATGCACACAATAGGCTATCACTTCTTTCGAGCCACGTTCCATCAATGCAGTTGAAGCAGCACATAATGTGCCAGCTGTATCTATCATGTCATCTACCAGAATGCATATTTTGTTTTCTATATCACCAATGATATTCATCACTGTAGCGATATTGGCTTTTGGACGTCTTTTATCAATAATGGCCAAATCTGCACCAATTCTTTTGGCAATTGCTCTGGCTCTAACAACGCCACCTATATCTGGGGAGACCACCACCACATCACTGGCGTCATAGCGACACCAAATATCAGCAAGTGTTAATGGCGATGCGTAGACATTATCAACAGGGATATCAAAAAAACCCTGAATTTGATCTGCGTGTAAATCAATGGTCAATACTCTATCTGTACCAACCGCTGCAATCATTTTGGCAGCTACCTTGGCGGTAATTGGTACGCGAGATGATCTTGGTCTACGGTCTTGCCTGGCATAGCCGAAATAAGGCATAACAGCTGTAACTGAGTTGCATGATGCTCTTTTAATGGCATCTACCATAACCAGCAGTTCCATGAAGTTATCGGCTGTTGGCATGCAGGTGGGCTGTATGATGTAAACATCCTGTCCACGTACATTATCAATGATTTCAACCGCAACTTCACCATCGCTAAATCGGCCAACATATGCCTTTCCCAGTGGTATTCCCAAATATTTGGCAATTTTTTGTGCCAATTTGGGGTTTGCATTTCCAGTAAAAAGTTTAATACTACTATCAACTATCATGGTGCTTGCTCAATTGTGATTATGCTTAAATTCTGCGACATTTTAATCCTCATACTCAATGAAGTAAATCATTGTTTTGATTATTATAATATCAAGGACACAAATACAAATATGCCTACAACTAGATATCTAGTTGTAGGCATGGTATATGGTTGGGATGGCAGGACTCGAACCTGCGAATGCTAGAATCAAAATCTAGTGTCTTACCACTTGACGACATCCCAATATTTTGAAGTTCTGAATCGTCTTCAGAGCTTCCTCAAACAAGGTCGGGTATTATATACATGTTGTTTCAGAAATAAAAGCCAAATTTTAATTTTTTATTAATTTAATTCACCTTGGCAAATTTGGGTGTTCCAGTCGCTTGGGCAAAGTTCGATAAATTGTCGTGCTTCATGCTCAAAATCAAAACAGCAAAACAGGGTGGAACCCGTGCCAGACATATATACAGGGGTTATTTTTGTGGCTATGTGATATTTTTCGGCTACCTCAGGAAAGTTTTCTAACACCACTGGCAAACAACTGTTGATCCAATATTCTTTTTGCTCTATTTGTTGTGGAGATATTTCATTTTGGTTTATGATTAGGTCTTTATTGGAAAAAACTTCAGCTGTAGAGATGCTGGTTTTGGGAAATATCAGGACAAAATAGTAATGTGTTATTTTATATGGCTTTAGTTGTTCGCCAATACCTGATGCTATCGCTGACTGATTAAGCACAAAAACGGGTACATCTGCTCCCAATTGTATTGCCATATTTTGTAATTGTTGTTGGCTTAAATGACACTCCCACAGTTTATTTAATATTCTTAAGGTGACGCCTGCATTGGAGCTGCCTCCGCCTAATCCTGAGCCTTGAGGGATGTTTTTTTCAACTGTAATATGAATGCCTTTGTCCTGCTTACGATGAGGCAGTAGTAGTTGTGTGGCTTTGTATATGAGATTACTTTCTTGTGGCAACCCATCAAATTGTCCTGTTATTTTTATTTTGTCCACCTGGGTGATTTGAAATTGCATAATATCACCCCAGTTCAACAATTGAAAATAAGTTTGCAAAAGATGGTAACCATCTTTTCTCTTTCCTAATATTCGTAATGTCAGGTTGATTTTTGCAGGGCTTAATATTTTTGTGTTCAGTTTTAAATCCATTACTTGATTTCCCAAGCATAAATAATTAATTTGATTGAGTAAAAACCTTTACTGGCTTTAATTTTTTTCGGGAGCAAGCCTATTGGTGTCTCTACCCATTTTTGGTATGTGATTTTCCAGCCGTCATCCAGTAAAAACTCAGGTGTGGTGTTGTGGATTTTTAATTTGCTGTTCAACTTGTAGCCACGTAACCAATATTGTAAGTTATCCCATGGAAAATGCCAGCCCAGCTCATTAAAGATCAGTGTTGCTGCTGTATTGGCAAATTGATCTCCGTTTTTTGAGGACGTCAGTCGTGCCTGGTCTTTTTCTGTAAAAATACTCCAATTTCCTTGGCCTAGTGGAGCGTTAAATTGTGCATTTGTAGTCATCGGGGTGACTTGCCAGTTTACTCTTCCTGAGCCACTGTTGTGACCATCATTAATGGCCATTTTGCCGTTAAATGACCAGGATGATACTTGTTGCCAGTTATTGAATTTTTTTACTACCCTGTGTTGTTTTTGACATGAAGTCAATATAATTATGCCTAATAATATCAGGACTGTATTGGTGTGTATTATTTTTCGCATCAAACGAAACTACTTTTTGAGGGTAATATTTTTATAACATCAGAAAAAATGCCTGCAGCAGTGACTTCTGCTCCAGCACCGTATCCTCGCAGTACCATGGGTATAGGTTGATAGTATTCACTGAAAAATGAAATGGCATTTTCACCCTCTTTAACTGAATAAAGGGCAGAGCCATTGGGTATTTTCTCAATTTTCACCTGACAACTGTCCTGGTTGACTATACCTATGTATCGTAATACACAGTTTTCGGCTTGTGCCTGTTGACTTAACAGTTTGATTGAGTCATCGAGTTCTGGTAACTTTTGCATAAACTCATCTGCTGTTTTACAATTAATCAATTCCTCTGTAAGTAATGAATCTATTTTGACATCGCTTAACTCCAGATTCAGTCCTGATTCTCGGGCTATGATCAAGACTTTTCTGGCTATGTCCATGCCAGATAAATCGTCTCTTGGATCTGGCTCGGTGAATCCTTTGTTTTTTGCTTTTGTTACCGCCTCAGATAATGGTAGACCTTCATCAAGTTTACCAAAAATGTATGACATGGAGCCAGAAAGTATGCCTTCAAATTTATACAGTGAATCACCAGCTCTTATCAGATTTCTCAATGTGTCTATAACGGGAAGTCCTGCGCCAACATTGGTTTCATAGTTAAACTGACGGTTATGTTTGATGGCTGTGTGTTTTAGCTTTTGGTAGTAATCAAAACTCAGGGTGTTGGCTTTTTTATTGGCAGCAACTATATGGTAACCAGCCTGGAAAAAATCAAGATATGCCTCGGCAATGCTTTGCGACGATGTACAATCAACAATGATGGGGTTGATCATATTTGAGTGTTGTCTAAATGTTTTTAGTTTATCTCTGTCTATACTCTGTAATTCTGATTTTAATAGTTCTTTGTAGTTGCTTATGTCAATGCCTTTTTCTTCAAGTAGGGCGCCTTTGGAATTGACAATTCCGCAGACCTTAATGCTGATATTTTGCTTGTTAAGATAGGCTTGCTGTTTCTGTATTTGTTGTAAAAAAGCGTCTCCAACTAGTCCACAGCCAATAAGAATGATTTCCACCTGTTGTCTGCTATCAAAAAATAACTGATGGCAGCTTCTTAGTCCCCGTATCGCTCTATCGCCTTCTATTACGGCAGAAATAGAACGCTCATTTGACCCCTGGGCAATGGCGACGATATTTACATTAGCAATGGCCAGAGATTGAAAAAACTGGGCTGCTGTCCCGCGTCTTTTTTTCATATTATCTGAGATTAAGGTGATGACTGCCAAATCATCTTTAAAGTTAATCGGTTCTAATAAATTGTTTTTAAGCTCCAGGGAAAAAGCTTCTTCGAGACAGGATTTTGCCAGCTGTTTAGAAGGGGTGTCAATACAGAAACTGATGGAATATTCTGATGATGATTGGGTAATCAGAACTATGCTGATATTTTGATTGGACATCGTTTCAAATACCCTGGCAGCCATGCCGATCATACCTTTCATACCTGGGCCACTCACTGTAACCATTGAGATGTTTTGTAAGCTCGAAATCGCCGTTGCAAAGCTATTGGATTGATATGAACGGTGGCTGATTGTGGTTCCTGCGGAGTCAAGATTAAAGGTGTTTCTAATCACACAGGGTATATTGGCTTGCATAAGTGGCGTGATGGTTTTTGGATGTAATACACTGGCGCCAAAGTAAGATAGTTCCATTGCTTCATAATAGCTGAGTTGTGGAATTAAATAAGCGCTATTTACTTCTCTAGGGTTGGCATTGAATACACCATCAACATCGGTCCATATTTCACAGGATTGCGCCTGTAAACTGATGGCGATCAGTGCCGCTGAATAATCAGAACCATTGCGACCTAGGGTTGTGGCTTTGCCCGAACTACTTGATGCGGCAAAACCAGCCATCAATAATACCTGTGCATCGGAATCTTTGTATTTGGCTAGTTGTTGTTTGGTTTGTGGTAGATCTACTTCACCAGCGTATGTATCTTCGGTTGTTGTTATGCAGTCTCGGGCATTAATAATTTTTACTTTCAAACCTAAAGATAATAGTTGGGAATACATGATAGCCACAGATAATTGCTCACCCAAGGTGATTAACCAAGAGTAGATGTCATCAGGGCATTGTGCTAATAATGAGATGCCTTGTAATTTTGCTTCAGCTTCCTGAAATAAATAGTTGATATTTGTGTGTTGTTTTTGTGCTTCAGTCGCACAGGCGCAGTTAATATCTATCAGCGTTTTTTGATGATCATTTTCTAGTGAACGTATCATTGATTGCCAGTCATCATTATTTTTAGCAGCCTCAATTATTGTAATCAATCGATTTGTTACTTTGCCCATGGCTGATAGCACCACAGCTGTTGTCGATGTTTTTACTGTGGTTGCAATGATGTTGGCAACCGACTTTAGCTTGTCAGTTGTGGCGAGAGAAGTGCCGCCAAATTTTTGTACTAGCATTTTTATGATTCAATAATAAAGGGTGAACTATAACAAAAGGCCAGATTAATCACTATGAGAAAGGAGAATAATCAGTAATATTTTTGAGATTGCCACCTGGGCGGTAATGACTGGGAGCCTATGGGAGAATAGGAGTCGTAGCGAGAGAATGCTGATTTGTGGCGGAATAGCACGGCTATTTAACGAAAATCAGGTGGAAAGCTGCCCAAATTCAACTTTTTCGGAGTAGGTTTTCTATTCTCGCACAGGCTCCAGAGGCGAGTAGGTTACGATATGAGTTTATGACCGATGGACAAACAATTATTTTATAAATTATGTTTAAATTTAATATACTGTACGTCACCCGTCAAGCTGTCTAAAGAGTGAGACCTGTCAAGATAAGAGTTGCTATTTAGACGTTGTTTGGTACCAAAAGAAATAGTGGTATCATCTGAAAAGTGCCAGTCAAATTCAAGTCCCAGGCGGGAGTGGTCAATCAAGTCGACATTGTCTTCTAGATAGGAGTCTGTATTTATCGATGCACCAAATTTTGCCTTACGTATACCCAGAGTGAAAGAGGTTGTGTTTATCTCGTTACTATTAAATCCAGCTAAATTTGCCTCTTCGAGTTGTCCATAGTTGAATTTAATATTCAGTTTATAATTATTACCAATTCCCATTTCAGAAGAAACGCCAAGTTTGTATCCAGATAGGTTGCGATTTACATCTAGTAAGGGTTGTTGTATTGTTAGCGTGTTTAAGCTTTTATTCTGGCTAATATTTTGATTAAAAGGATTTGGCGTAACGTTTGCAATGTAGTTGTTTGTTGGAGTATCAAATACGCTTAAATTGACACTTAAAAAGTTGGATAAATTCCAAGCGATTGCTAACTCGTCACCAAAGGTGATATCTTGGTTCTTTAAGACGGAAAAAACGGGTGTTTTTGGACTGCTTTTAATTTTAATCCAGTCATCATTATACCTGATGGGAGTTGACTCTAAATACTGCGAATCAAATTTGTCATAATTTAACGCGCCACCATCTTCCGCCAGCACGCTCAAGCTGTTGATAGCGAAAAGAATAAAAATCAGTAATTGTTTATTAGTCACCTTGATATAATCCCAATTAATCTAGTTTAAACATACGTTTAGAACAATTTACTCATGTAAAGTTCCCACGAATGTTTTCATACTATCAATTATATGTAATTATTACAAATGAAATTGTGATTGAGTTCAAATATATGATAAATGTTGACAATTCGGCCAATCATAATTTTATGCATTTATTGTAACTATATCTTGTTATTTTGAATTTTTTCTCAAGGCTGTCAATTCGTTTCTTTGCAGTTTAGTTATTTCGTGAATGGATTTTATTTTACACTGTTGTCCAGCTTGTCCGGGGACTATTATGTAGTCAAATCTTGTGCTTAATCTACTACTTAGCGTCTGTTTTATGAGAATGTTATGAGTAACATCCAGATCGTTACAGTAGTTTGTCAGAGTTAGCAGATATGATTTTCGCAGATTGCTAGAGACAATTAAGTGTTTGGGATCCAGTGAGTTCCACCCTTGAAATTTAAAGGTGTTAATACTGGTGAGTGATGCCAATTTGTTGTCAGCTATATAATTATTAAATATTTCAAAACGGTTGTTTTTGGTCACAGAAGAGCTGCTGCATGCAGATAGCAAAAAAACCAAAAATAGGATACATGTTTTAGTATAAGTATTCATTTGTTTGTGATTAGGCGAAAACTGGATATAGCGCTTCTTCTTTTTGTTTTTTGTGTTGGTAAGTCACTAATTCCCAACAGTCTGTCTGTTGTAGTAACTTTCTTGCCAATTGATTATTCAATGCATGTCCTGATTTAAAACCGTAAAATGAACCGATAATAGGATGACCCAATTGATAAATATCTCCAATTGCATCTAATATTTTGTGTTTGACAAATTCATCTTCATATCGGAGCCCATCTTGATTAAGGACTCTGTAGTCATCAAGTACAATGGCATTGTCCATGCTGCCACCTATGGCTAAATTATTTTCTCTGAGCATTTCAATGTCACGCATAAAACCAAAGGTACGAGCACGTGAAATTTCTTTGACAAAGGCGTTGGTACTGATGTCAATTTCTTTAGATTTTGTATGATCAGAAAAAGCGGGGTGGTTAAACTCTATATCAAATCTTAATTTATAACCGTCATAAGGTGAAAATCTGGCAACTTTGTCACCATGTTTGATTTCTACAGGTTTAGTAACCCTGATAAAGTTTTTGGCTTTTTCCTGAAGTTGTATTCCTGCAGATTGTATCAGGAAGACAAATGGGCCAGCACTGCCATCCATGATGGGTACTTCAGATGCACTGAGTTCAACTGTGCAATTATCTATGCCCATGCCGCAAAAAGCAGCCATTAAGTGTTCTACTGTTGAAACTCTAACGCCGTCTTTAATCAATGTCGTTGACATACTGGTGTCACCAACTAAATTGGCATTGGCTTTCAAATGCACGGGTGTTGATAAATCAGTTCTTGTAAAAACAATACCAGTATCAACTGCAGCAGGTTTTAATGTGATGTATACTTTTTGTCCAGTATGAATGCCAACACCAGTGGCTCTTACCGTATTTTTCAGGGTTCTTTGTTTTATCATTATTATTTTATGAAAATTTTACAACTCTAAGAAATGAGAAGTTTATCACATATTTATTGGATTGACAAAATTTTAGTTGTATTCGCACAACGTACTGTGGGTTTTTTACCACAGAGTGGTATAAAAATTGCAGTCTCGGAGGTGAAACTGCAATGATTTACATTTAACTCGGTCTAAATTTTGACTACTTAATCTGCTTGGTTCCTTAGGAAAGCAGGGATATCGAGATAGTCTTCTGACATCATGGGATCTTTATCAGCCTTGATGGTTTCAGTGTCACTGTTATGGTCCATTTGATGAGCGACAGCATGTGATGCGCTATTACTTGCTCTTGGTTTTATATAAGAAGCTGATATCTCTACTTTTTCGGTAACTTTATTTGGCACTAATTCAACTTTTCTTGCTTTTGAGCCATTTAATCCTGTTGCGACCACTGTCACTCTTATTTCACCATCCATATCCATATCAATGGCAGTACCAATGACTACGGTTGATGTGTCTGAAGTGTATTCTTCTACCATTTCACCAATTTCCTGAATTTCACCTAAACTCAAGTCCATTCCTGCTGTGACATTAACCAGTATCCCTTTGGCTCCATGCATGTCGATGTCTTCAAGTAGTGGGCTATTAATGGCTAACTCAGTTGCAACAGCAGCTCTATCATCACCACGACCCACGCCAGTACCCATCATTGCCATACCCATTTCGGACATGACTGTTTTGACATCTGCAAAATCGACATTAACCATACCTGGGCATGTAATAAGATCAGAGATGCCTTGTACGGCTCCATGTAATACATCGTTGGATGCTTTAAAAGCATTAAGCAGGGTGACATCTCTATCAAAATGGGTCAGTAACTTACCATTGGGAATAGTGATTAATGAGTCTACATGTTCTTCAAGTTCCTGTATGCCTTTTTCTGCGACCATCATGCGTCTTTTCCCTTCAAAAGGGAAAGGTTTGGTTACCACTGCAACAGTTAATATGTTCATTTCTTTGGCAATTTGTGCCACTACTGGGGCAGCTCCTGTGCCTGTTCCTCCGCCCATGCCTGCAGTGATAAAGACCATGTCAGTACCAGTAAGAACTTCTTTGATTTTTTCTCTGTCTTCAAGAGCGGCTTGTCTGCCCACTTCGGGGTTTGCACCTGCTCCAAGACCTTTTGTGACATTTTGCCCTATGCGAATAATATTTTTACATCGGGTTTTGTCTAGTGCCTGTACATCTGTGTTAGCACAAATAAACTCAACGCCATTGATGTCAGCTTCGACCATTTGTTGGACAGTGTTACCACCGCCGCCGCCTAGCCCTATTACTTTTATTACAGCACCACTGCTGTCATTCTCCATTATTTCAAACATTTTATTACCTCCGAAAATGTTTTATTAAAAATCATCTGTTATCTATGTTAACTCTGTTAAAATTCAGAGAAGAACCATTTTTTAAATTTACTAAACCAATGCGTTGGTTCATTTATGTTGTCGCCACTGCGTTCATTTTTGCTGCCATAAAGAAGCAATCCGACCCCAGTTGAATGTACAGGATTATTGACCACTTCTTTTAATCCTGATATGTTTTGTGGTTTACCAATTCTTACTGGTAAATGAAATATTTCCTCAGCGAGTTCTACAGTTCCTTCCATTTTTGAGGCGCCACCAGTTAATACTATGCCAGCTGCAATCAATTCAGAGTAACCGCTTCTTTGTAGTTCTGCCTGTACAAGTGTGAAGAGTTCTTCATATCGTGGTTCTACCACTTCTGCTAATGTTTGTCTTGCTAATCTACGCGGAGCTCTATCACCTACACTGGGTACTGATATGGTTTCTTCAGCTGATGCTAATTGTCGTAAGGCACATGCGTATTTTAATTTTATTTCTTCTGCGTATTGCGTTGGTGTTCGCATCGCCACCGCAATATCATTAGTCACTTGATCGCCTGCTATAGGAATGGCAGAGGCATGCCTGATTGCACCATTGGTGAATACGGCTATATCGGTGGTACCAGCACCAATATCTACCAGGCAGACGCCTAATTCTTTTTC
This sequence comes from Alcanivoracaceae bacterium, assembly GCA_016763695.1. Taxonomy (GTDB): domain Bacteria; phylum Pseudomonadota; class Gammaproteobacteria; order Xanthomonadales; family Marinicellaceae; genus NORP309. The sequence goes on along the minus strand of JAESTH010000307.1, from coordinate 12,534 downwards.
GTCGTCTGTCAGTGCTGACTCTGATGATGCCAGTTGCTCAACAATTAGTTGATCTATATTTAATCCACACCTTGCCACACATTTAGAAATGTTTTGTGCCGCAGAGTCTGAGCCCGTTATTAGGTGAACTCTGGCCTCCAGCCTGACGCCAGACATGCCAATTGGGTGTCTGATACCATCCTGTCCATCTATGACATATTCTTGTGGTAATACATGAAGCACCCGCTGATCTGCAGAAATAGCAACTGCTTTCGCAGCTTCTAATACTTTTTCTACATCACTGGCGGTGACTTCTTTGTCTTTTATCGCTACAATTCCGTGTGAATTTATACCGCGGATATGACTGCCTGCAATCCCTGCATAAACAGATTGTATTTCACAGCCTGCCATTAATTCTGCTTCTTCAATCGCACGCCTGATTGACTGTACCGTCGATTCGATATCTACAACTACACCTCGTTTTAAGCCTCTTGAAGGTGATGAGCCTATGCCAACAACTTCCAAGCTATCATCCTTATGTTGTTCCCCAACAATTGCGACAATTTTCGAGGTGCCAATATCCAAGCCTACGACTAAACTATTGTCTATTTTTTTAGCCATTATTATTTCCTGTAATTTGTGCTAGCTGACTATTGTCAATTTCTGATTGTGGCCATTTAACCACATATCCATTTGTGTATCTTAAATCAATATATTTGGGTGTCTGTCCATTATGTTTTAATAGTTTTGCCCATGTATCGGTTAATCTTACAAGTTTTGCATCCATTTTCTGTGAACCAAGGTTTATATTCATACCATTGGATAAAAATAGAGACCATCCTCCTCGGTTACTGACTGTGGTTGAAGTGATATCAAAACCAGTATTTTTAACTATATTATTAAATCTGATGAATTTGTCCCAGATCTGTTGTGATATCTGGTTGTTTCCCTGAATGTGTGGTAAGGCTGTTAAATCATCTATGCTATCTACCTCAAATATTTCACCATTCTCGTTTAATAGTTTGTCTTTATTCCAGACAGCTACGGCTTTGTGTTCAATAACTTTAATAACTAGGCTATTTGGCCATTTTTTATTGACAGTCACTCGTTGTACCCAAGGGATGATCATTAAATTTTCTCTAATGGTATTGGCGTTTACCTTAAAGAATGATCTCTCAGGGTATGTTGCCACAGCAATTCTTATTTGCTCAGTGTTGACTCGCCTAAACTCTGCATCAAGTTCGATTTTATCAATACTCCAATGACTGGATTGAATGACTCCTGACATCAGTGCTGCCATTAACAGGATGGTTAATGAAATGAATAATAAGGATAGTTTGGCCTCTTTAGACATTGTCATTCCTTGTTTTCTTATCTGTAAATGCAGTTGATAAAATCTGCTTTACTAATTCATCAAAGCTCCAGCCAATTGCGGCGGCGGCTTTTGGTACCAGACTTGTTTCTGTCATACCTGGTGTGGTATTGGCTTCAAGAAACCAGCGATTCCCATCAGTATCGACTATAAAATCAACACGACCCCAGCCCTTTAGACCTAAGGCATTAAAGGCTCTTAAGGCGTCATTTTTGAGTGCATTTTCTAATTCTTCATTAAAGCCGCTGGGGCAAAAATATTTTGTGCCAGTGCTTTCATACTTGGCTTGGTAGTCATAAAGTCCTACTTCTGGTTCTATTCGTATTACTGGTAGAACATTGTCTTTTATAATGGCAACTGTACACTCTGTGCCTGCTATAAAGTCTTCTACTAAAACGGAATCTACATCCTGCAATGCCTTTTTAACACAGTAGGTTAATTCTTTTTTATCTTTTACATAATATAAGCCAACACTTGAGCCTTCTTTGGTTGGTTTTACTATCCACGGGCCCTTGTCGGAGATTGTTAATTGATTAACATCCTTCAGTATTTGCGCACCAGGGGTCTTTATACCTTTGGCTGCAACAAGGGTTTTTGCTATGTCTTTGTTCCAGCTTAAAACGGCGCCAGTCACATCGCAACCTGTGTAATTGATGTTTAATGATGACAGCAGGCCTGCAAGTTCGCCATTTTCTCCAGCTTCTCCGTGTAAAATGTTGAACACCGCATCATATTTTTTGTAGTCACTATTTAGTAATTGTTCAACTCATCAATGGCTGTGACATTAAAGTTCTGTTGTTTTAATGCTTTGACAACAGCATCTCCTGAGCGTAGAGAAACAGCTCTTTCAGCGGAGACGCCACCCATTATTACGGCTATTGTTAAATTTGTTTTATTTACGCTATTCATTTGTTGATCTTGTCCATTTGCTCCAATCCCTGGTTTTTGACTATGGCTTTGCTTATTTGACCTATGCTGCCAGCACCAACAAACAAGACCAAATCATCATGATGAATAATATCATTGAGCTCGGTGTCCAAATCGTTAATATTGGCTATATAAATGGGGTCAATTTTTCCTCTTGTACGGATGCTACGGCACAAATCACTGGTGCTATAACCTGAGATGGGCTGTTCTCCTGCAGCATAAACCTCAGTAAGAACTAATATATCGGCATGATTGAGTGCTGATGTGAATTCATCAAATAAATCTCTGGTACGCGAATATCTATGCGGTTGAAAAACCACAACCAGTCTATTGTCCCAGCCGCCTCTACAGGCATTAATGGCTGCGGTTAATTCGGTCGGGTGGTGCGCATAATCATCTACCAGAGTAAATTGACCAGCATTGCAATGAAGGTTTTGAGTCAGATTAAACCGTCTACCAATGCCGGCAAATTCTTTTAAGCCTGTTTTTATATCAGTTATACTGGTACCAAGTTCTATGCCAATAGCAATGGCAGCCAAAGCATTTTGTATGTTATGTAGGCCAGGTAAATTTATGATGACATTTTCAGCAATGGTTTCATTGTTTTGCAGGACATCAATGACATGTTTTGTTTATGATGATTGATATTGGTTGCTCTTATCATGGCGTTTTCTGATAAGCCATAGGTGATTGTTGGTCTCACTAATCTTGAGGCTAGTTCAGCTACATTTTCATCGTCTATACATAAAATAGCGACACCATAAAAGGGTAAGTGATGCAAGAAGTTTTCGAATGCTTGTTTTAATTGCGAAAATTTACCACCAAATGTTTGCAAGTGATCGGCATCAATATTTGTTACCACGGCCAAGATGGGCTGTAATAGCTGAAAGGAACCATCGCTTTCATCGGCCTCTGCCACTAAGTACTCACTTGTACCCAACCCTGCATTGGTGCCAGCAGAGTTTAATAAACCGCCGATAACAAAAGTTGGGTCTAAATTTCCGGCGTGTAGTACGCTGGCGACTAATGAAGTGGTGGTTGTTTTGCCATGTGTACCTGCAACAGCGATGCCAATTTTAAAACGCATTAATTCTGCCAGCATTTCAGCCCGTGACAATATTGCTTTTTTTAGTTCTCTGGCGGCGACTAGTTCAGGGTTTCCCTTATTGATAGCTGATGAGATAACCACCACATTAGCAGCGATTATATTTTCTGCCTTGTGACCAATAAAAACAGAAATGCCCATTTTTCGCAAGCGTGCAACAACTTCACTGTCCTGTATGTCGGAGCCAGAAATATCAAAGCCAAGGTTATGTAATACTTCGGCAATACCACTCATGCCACTACCACCTATGCCTATCATGTGTATGGTTTTCATGCGGTTCACAAAACGATTATCTGGAGTTAAATAGCTCATGCTAGCATCTCCAGACATATTTCTGCAACTCTACGTGCAGAATGTTTTTTATGCAATTTTTTTGAATTTTCTGCCATTTCTTGACGTAATGTTTTGTTGCTCACTAAGTTGTTTATGAATTTTTGTAAATTTTCTATCGATTGTTTTTCCTGCCAAATATAACCAGCATGATTGTTGACAATATTTTTAGCATTTTCTGTCTGATGGTCATCTACCGCATACGGATAGGGAACAAAAATAGCAGCCAGTCCAACGGCATTGATTTCTGCTATGGTTAGTGCGCCTGCTCTGGCAATGACAAAATCCGCCCAGCGATAAGCTGCACTCATATCTTCTATAAACTCAAATATTTCTAAATTATTATTGGTATTATAATTTTCTTTAGTTTTAAGTACGTTGTTTTTTCCGCACTGGTGTTTAACCGATATTTTATCTTCTGCCAATAACGGTTTAAGTAATTCTGGTATTTTTGTATTTAAGCTATTGGCTCCCAATGAACCACCAAGTATAAAAATATTGACCCTGTCGTTTTGATGATCTATCTTTTCACTATTTTCTATTTCCTCACGCACAGGGTTGCCTATCCATTGTGACTGATAAATACCATTAAGGTCAAAACCAGTTAACACTTTTTTGGCCCATTTTGACAGGTGTTTATTAGTCATGCCGAATTTACTGTTCTGCTCATGTACCAAAAGAGGGATGTTTTTTAATTTTGCCGCTAAACCACCTGGTCCAGCAACATAGCCACCCATGCTAATGACGGCATCAACTCTTTCCACTTTAAAATATTTGGCAGCATTCCATGTTGCCCTGATTAATTTAAATGGTAGGGTGGTTAGGCCTTTGATTCCTTTACCACGCATTCCTTTTATTGCTAGCAATTTTATTGGAATATTCTGCTGTTTCACCAGCCTTTCTTCCATACCACCAATGGCTCCAAGCCAGATGACCTGGATATTCTTTTTGAGTAGTTCATCAGCTACAGCCAATCCAGGGAATATATGTCCTCCAGTACCACCTGCCATGATAGCGATTTTCATATCAGTACCTCGCTATGTTTACGTATTGCCTTTAAGTTGTGTTTGCGATTCTCATATGACACCCGCATCACAATTGCTAGACTTAACAGGTTCATCAAAATAGCTGAACCGCCGGAGCTGATAAAGGGCAGGGTTAAACCCTTTGTAGGCAGTAAGCCCAGATTGACACCCATGCTTAAGAATGTTTGTAAGGCAAGCCAAACACCTATGCCTGCACAGGAAAATGCTGCAAATTCCTTGCCATTATTAAAGGCTTCTTTTGAAATGGAGAAAATCCTTGATATGAATATGACATAAATTACGACAAGGCAGATAACACCAATAAAGCCCATTTCTTCGGCAAATACTGAAAAAATAAAATCAGTATGTGCTTCGGGTAAATAAAATAATTTTTGTACGCTACCACCGATCCCAATACCTGAAACCTTGCCACTACCGATGGCAATGAGTGCCTGCACCAGTTGAAACCCATCATCAAAAGGGGTTGCCCAGGGATTGAGGAAGCTATTGAGTCTTTGCATTCTGTACGGTTCTGCTTTTGCTAGGATAGCCATGGAAGAAGCTGAAAAAATAGCCAGTATAAAGAGGTCTCTATATCGGGCGCCAGCCATATAAATCATAAACAGTGTAATGATCATTAATAATACGGCAGAACCAAAATCAGGCTGTAATAGCAATAGGAATGATAACAGTACTGACAATAATAATGGTTTAATGACGCTAAAAAATTTATGCTGTAAGCCTTGTTTATGTCTGACTATGTATCCAGCCAGATAGACTATCATGGCAAGTTTAACCGCTTCAACAACCTGAAAACGTGCAATGCCAAGGTTAATCCAGCGTCTTGCGCCGTTGATTTTAACTCCAAAGCCAGGAAACAATACAAGTATAAGTAACAGGATTGCAATAACGATAAAAATACGACTTAAGTGTTGCATCCAGTCCATTTTCATCGCCAATATGATAGAGCTCAAGGCTATGCCTATACTGATAAAAATGATATGTCGTTTTAAGTAATAAAAAGCATCGTGGTTATATTTTTCAGCAATAGCAAATGAAGATGATGCAACCATTGTTATGCCGATTGCAATCAGGCAAATGACGGAAATCATCAGCCAAAAGTCAACGCCGACAACTAAATAGCTGTTGGATGACAATTTGTTTGCTTGTTTGTTGGATATTATCATTTTTATCTAATTTTTAATGTTGCCAAGCCAATCAATACCATTATTAAGGCCATGATCCAAAAACGCACCACAACTTTTGGTTCTGGCCAGCCTTTTAATTCAAAATGATGGTGTATAGGAGCCATCTTGAAAATTCTTTTCTTACGTAATTTGTAGGATCCAACTTGTAAAATGACAGAAACTGTTTCCATTACAAATACACCGCTCATGATGAAAAACACTAATTCCTGTCTGGTTATAATGGCAACAATACCTAATGCTGCCCCCAGTGATAAAGCACCAACGTCACCCATAAACATTTCTGCTGGATAGGTGTTGAACCATAAAAGGCCCAATCCAGATCCAACGATGGCGGCACAAAAGATTGATAGCTCACCAGTATCAGGAATGTAGGGAATAAAAAGGTAATGTGAAAAGACAGAATGTCCAGATAGGTAAGCAATGACCCCTAATGCCGCGGCAACAAGTACAACGGGCATGATTGCCAGGCCATCTAGTCCATCTGTCAGGTTGACGGCATTAGATGACCCGACCATGACAAAATAACCCAGTGGGATGACCAGCCAACCCAGAGGCCAGTCTAAATCTTTAATAAATGGAATAACCATTTGTGTTGTCAGACTAATGTCGCCAAAGAAAAATAAATACAGCACGGCACTGATGCCAAATAATGATTGTAGTGTATATTTCCACCCTGCCGATAAGCCAGCTGAGTCTTTGAGTACCAGTTTTCGATAATCATCTAGCCAGCCAATTAGGCCAAAGCCAAAAAGCACGTACATAGATACCCAAATATAGTTGATGGATAAATCGCCCCATAACAGACAGGCAATGATAATGGCAAATATGATCAGTGCCCCGCCCATTGTCGGAGTTCCCTGTTTGGATAAATGTGATTTTGGTCCTAAACTTCTTACCTGTTGTCCGATCTGCTTTTCCTGTAGCTTTCTAATAAAAGCTGGCCCTAAGAATACTGATATTATTAATGCTGTTAATGCTGCCATAATGGCTCTGAATGTTTGGTATGAAAACAGATTAAGCCAGCTGTGGTTTTCCTGAAAATATTGTGCTAACCAAAGAATCATGCGACCTTCTCCGAATCAGTTAAGCCATTAATCAAATCCTCAAGGTGCATGCTTCTTGAACCTTTAACAAGTATGGTGCCAAATTGACTCCAACTTTTCAATAAATGGTTTTTTAATGAATTTATGCTGTCAAAATGCTGTATGTTGTCTGAAAACGCCATACTGGCATATTTTGAGTCAGCGCCAATGGTCAGTAGGTGTGAGATATTTTGTTGTTTACAGTATTGGCCTATTGCCTGATGCAGTTGTTGAGAATCAGTACCCAGTTCTGCCATGTCCCCAAATACCAGTGTAGTAGGGGTGTTATAGGCTACTAAAACATCTATAGCCGCTTTGACTGATTGGGGATTGGCGTTGTAGCTGTCATTGATGATTCTATTGCCGCTGAATATTCCTAAATCTTCTAATCTACCGCTTTCGGAGATAAAGTTTTGCAAGCCATGTTTAATATCATCGTAACTTATGCCCAGAGAAATGGCAGCACTGGCAGCGCAAGCAGCATTGAGCTGGTTGTGTTGACCAGCTATGGGTAATTTTATATCTTTAATTGAGTCAGACTTAGTTAATAAGCTAAATAATTTGTTTGTCTCTATGCGGATATCAGCATCATCACTTGTACCAAAGCTCAATATTTTACTGTTGCTTGCTGAGACCCACGTGGAATAGTTGTCATCATCAAATGGTAGTATGCAGTGTTGTGTTGGGTTCTGGGTTGAAAATATTTTGCCCTTTTCATGAATGATATTTTCGAAAGAGCCAAATCGGCCAATATGTGCGGCAGATACATTTGTTAATACAGCTGTTTCAATATCAACTAAAGAAACCAGATATGAGATATCGCCCAATTTGGCCGCGCCCATTTCAATGATGGCATATTTGTCATCGGTATGTATGTTACATAATGTCAATGGCACACCAATTTCATTATTTAAATTACCCAAAGTAGCAGAACAATGGTTAGCTATCGATAAAATAGATTTAATCATGTTTTTTACAGTGGTTTTGCCATTTGATCCGGTGATGGCAATGATTTTAGCCTGGCATTGTTTTGCCCAGTTTTTTGCCAATGTTGTTAATGCTTTTAAACTGTCAGCGCAAATCAGTTGTGGTATATTAATATCCTGTGGGGAATTTACTAACACGGCTATTGCACCATTATCAATGGCTTGTTGACAATAATTTTCACCATTAAAATTAGGCCCTTTTAAAGCAACAAATAACTTGTGGCTACAATCTGTGCGCGAGTCAATGCTGATGCCTCTAAAATGGCATGGCTTTCCAATCAAGGTGGCTCCAGTTATGCTGGCAGCTTGATGTAAGTTATAATTAATCATGCTGCTGCTCCTTATATTTATTCAGGAGATCAGCGGCTATGGTTTTATCATCAAATGGGTAATATTTGCCATTGATTAACTGGCTGGACTCGTGGCCTTTTCCAGCAATAAGTATTAAGTCATCGACGTGTGCATGTTCGATGGCATAAGCAATGGCATCTTCGCGTGAATGAATAACCTTTGGTAGGCTATTCATGCCCATAAGAATATCGGCGGTTATCTGCTCATTGTCTTCATATCTGGGATTGTCATCGGTGACGATAACGTGATCTGCCAATGTTTCGGCTATATGTCCCATTTCTGGTCTTTTGCCTTTATCCCGATTGCCTCCGCAACCAAATATACACCATATGTTTTTGGCATTGTGCTGTTTTAATGCAAGCAATACCTGTTGTAGCGCATCTGGAGTGTGTGCGTAATCTACTATTATCAGAGGGCTGCTGTTTATAGTGCTTTCAACTCTGTTCATCCTTCCTGGTACAGGTTTGAAAGAACTGATGATTCCAACAATTTGTTCTATGTTATATGACTGTTGTAATAATGTTGCTACCACCAGCAGGATGTTATCAATATTGAATTTTCCAAGCAGTGATGTAAATACGTTATATGTTTTGTTCTGCCAGCTTAATTGAAATTTTATTCCTTTAGGCATTAGTTCAATATTTACAGCATGTAAATCAGCTTCATGTGCATCCATTGCATAACTCACGACATGATGATTGATTTCGGTCAGCCATTTTTTTCCATAATAATCATTAAAATTAATAATTGAGTAGTCTAACTGATTATTTATGAAGAGTTTTTTCTTGGCATTAGAGTATTCTTCCATGGTTTTATGGAAATCCAGATGATCTCTACTGATATTGGTAAAGCCAGCACCTTTAAAATTTAGTGCATTGACTCTGCCCAGGGATAAGCCATGAGATGAGACTTCAAGGCTGACATGGGTGATTCCATCTTTTACAAATTGTGCGAGAATCTTTTGTAATTCTAAGGCTGGAGGCGTGGTATTTTTCAATGGGTGCATTTGTTTGAGCGTACCATATCCCAAAGTGCCGATATATGCGCCCTTTATGTCCAGCCGACTCCAGGCCTGTAGCATTAACCATGCACAAGATGTTTTACCATTGGTGCCGGTAATGCCGGTTATTTGCAATTTATCAGAGGGGTTGCTGTAATAGTTTGCTGCTAGACTTCCTAGTTTCTCAGAAAGGTTGTCAATTTCAATAACTGGTATGGTAAGTGGCTGTTGTCTTGATTTAGGTTTGGCTTTATTTTTTCCAACAGATTCTGCAAGTATCGCACAGGCACCACCACGCTGAACCTGATAGGCAAAATCAATACCGTGATTATCTAAGCCACTTAAGGCAATGAAAACATTGCCCATGTTGATTTTGCGGCTATCCTGACATAAGCCTGTGACATTGATTCCTAAATTGGAAGATTTAATATTCAGCCATTTAAGTAGCGTGATTAAATCAATGTTCATGTTTAACCTCAGCTACTCTAATGGGCGTTTTTTCAGGAGATATATTTAATATTCTCAGGCTATTTTGCATGATTTGTTTAAATACTGGAGCAGCAACCACGCTGCCACCGTATTCTTCTCCCGCAGGATCAGTAATGGTGATTGCGACCACAAGTCTGGGGTTTTTGGCAGGAGCAAAACCGACAAAACTGGCTATGTATTTGTTTGAGTATCCTCCTTTGGCAGCAATTATTGCTGTACCTGTTTTACCCGCTACGCTATAGCCTTCGATTAGGGCATTTCTACCCGTATTATTTTCACTGACTACATTTCTTAGCATTTTGCTGACCGCATTGGCAATTTTTGGGTCAATGATTGCTTTGTCTTCATTAATATTGCCCTTAATATATGTTGGTGTACGCCAGCGACCATTGTTGGCAATGGCGGCATAAGCTGTGGCGAGTTGTAAAGTGGTGACCTGTAAGCCGTAACCGAAAGAAATGTTGGCATGACGTGAGTGACTCCAACTTTTATGATCAGGTAAAAATCCAGCAGATTCTCCAATGATTCCACTATTAGTGCTTGAGCCCAAACCAAATAAATTGAAAGTATCCCATAGGTGGTTTTTACTTAAGCTGAGTGCTATTTTGGCTGCGCCAATATTACTTGACTTGCTTAAGAGTGTTTGCAGATTTATTTTCCCATAGTCTTTGGCATCACTGAATTTAAAGCCATCAACTTCAAAAGGTGTGGTGTCAATAATGCTGTTTTCATCATATTCGCCACTGAGCATGCCTGCGATCACGGTAAATGGTTTAATGACTGAACCTGGTTCGTAGATATCCTGTAAGGCTCGATTACGCATTCCAGGAATGGAGTCATCGGTAATATTGTTTGGGTTATATGATGGTTGAGACACCATAGCCAGAATTTCGCCAGTAGTGATATCTAATATGATGGCGGCACCTCTTTTTGCTTTGTGGTGGTATACGGCGGTTTTCAATGCCTTATATGCAATATATTGCAGCCTTCTGTCTATGCTCAGGATGACATCTTTGCCTGGTTGGGCGCTGGTAATTTCTTTGATGTCTTTTATGATGTGCCCAAAACGATCCTGCATGACCTGTTTACGACCAGTGGTGCCAGATAACCATTTGTCATATGTGCTTTCTATGCCTTCTTTACCTATGTCATCGGCATCAGTGAAGCCTATTAGTTGAGAAACTATTTCACCAGCAGGATAATATCTTTTAAATTCTTTCCTAAATTCTACACCTTTGATGTTTAAGGCACGGACAGAATCCGCAATATAAGGAGGAATTCGTCTTTTGATGTAGATAAATTTCTTGTCTTTCTTGTCGCTAACCATGTTTTTGAGCTTTTCTGTGTCTAGCTCTAAAGCTTCTGCTAATTGTTCTAATCGTGATATTTGCTGAATTAATATCTTGGGCTTGACACCAATTGAAATCATTGGGGTGCTTATTGCCAGAGGTTCGTCATTTCTGTCGAAGATGGTGCCACGGGCAACATGTAGGTCAATGGCTCTTATTTGGCGCATATCGCCCTGTTTGGTATAAAATTCTTCACCTTTGACTTGAATAGCAAAAGCGCGAATAACAATAATAGCAAAGCACAGCATAAGAAAAGCAATAACAACAGATATACGCATTTTTATATTCACTTCTTTTACTTTTTTAGTATTGATTTTTTCAGCTGTCTTTTTATCATCTTTTTATGCTTAAAATATGTTCGTTTTCTGGCAATTCCATGCCAAGTTGTTTTATGGCTTTTGTTTCTATTCGGCTACTGTTAACCAGGGTAGAGTGTTCAATCTGTAATCTGCCCCAATCTGCATTTAAATTGTGTTCCTGCTCTATTAAAGTTTGTAACTCCACAAATCTGTTTCTGGTTTTGTGTTGTAAGTAGACGTAGTCAACGATGATAATCAGCAGTGAAACAACTAAAAATAATGAAAATATGAGGCTTTTCAATTTCATAATTTTTCAGCAACACGCATAATGGCACTCCGAGCTCTTGGATTGTCATCCAGTTCAGCAACGGAGGCTTTTATCGGTTTGCCTATAATTTTTAGGCATGCTACATTTGTGGGTGCAATTGGCATTCTCTTATCGTATACACCAGTGCTGGCCTGTTTTTTTAAAAATCTTTTGACGATTCGATCTTCAAGGGAGTGAAAACTAATAACGACTAATCGTCCTCCTTTATTTAATTTATCTATTGCTATAGGTAAAACTTTTTCTACCTGTTCCAGTTCCCTGTTTAGGTGAATTCTTATGGCCTGAAATGATCGGGTGGCAGGGTGCTTTTTGCTGTATCTATTTATCTTCTCAATTATCCCTACCAGTTCAGCTGTTGTTTCTAGTGGTTTTACTTCGTCTCTATAAATCACTATTTCTTTAGCAATTTTGGTGGCATTTTTTTCTTCACCATATCGCCACAATACTTTAGATATCTCTTTCCAGTCTGCGCGGTTTAACCACTGGGCAGCTGTTTCGCCGCTGCTGGTATCCATGCGCATGTCTAAAGGTCCGTCATGGTTAAAGCTGAAGCCTCGTTGTGCCTGATCAATTTGTGGTGAGGAAACACCCAAATCAAACAATATACCATCAACATTTTTTTCAAAATTTCTGTTTATCATTTCTCCAAGTTCAGCAAATGCGCCATGTTCTACAATGACCCTATTATCCTCTTTAGCCAGAGT
>JAESTH010000306.1 GCA_016763695.1 Alcanivoracaceae bacterium | reverse complement strand
TTGTCACCCTGCTTAATTAAAACTTTCGAGGCTAAATCACTTCAGCTTACGGTCTATTGCTTTGCTCTCATCGTGCTTAACATTTGGGATTACTCCCGCCTACCCGATGATTGCTACTCGGTGGCTGACCAACCTTTCCGAGGTGAGGTTTACACTCACTTGAAAGAATGACCTTGCTCAGCCGCACACCCCCTTCTATACTGACCAGTTTAACTCGTTTTAACTATACATAAAAATAAATCTCTTTATCGTTAGATTTAAATATACCCAGTTTATTATTTTCAATATCTGTTACAACTATTTCGCCCCATTCTTTATTTTCAAATATTACTACCCTCATATATCCTTCTTCATAACAATCTAGCTCAAAAGTAAAATTATTATTTATTTCAATTAGAAATAAACAAGCTTTTTTTAACAAAACTAATTCTTTTTGTGGGTTACCAAAATCTACATGCCACTTTGGTGCATCCCATTTGAATATATAGTTATTATCCATTGATTTTAATCCTTCGTGTTTTTTAAAATTGTCCAAAACTCACCATTTTCTCGAAAGACATATACCACGTTACCATCAGGAAAGAACTGAGCAGTTTCACCAGCAAACTTACTTACATATCCAACCCCTTTTAAAACTCTTTGCTTAATGATATTTTTCACAACATCTGCGCCTCCTTTTCCTGGGCTAGGTATATCATCAATAACTCCATTCGTTCTATTCCTAACTTGTTGTATATGTTTCCTTACTTTTTTATTAAAATTATTCCCAAATGAAATGTCACAATTAATATTATGAACCAACACCCCATACTTAGTCACATAATAAGTATGAAAATCATCAACAGTAAAGTTATATGTTACATCCTCTCTGTCTGTTAATTCAACTTTTAAAACGGTAACATTTGCATCGTCCTTAGTCTCAATCTGGTAGCCATTTTGCAAATTATCTGTTTCAACCCAACCCTTACCAATAACATAAAACGGATGATCATCTGTTGACTCAATAACTTGAACTTTTCCACCTTCTACTTGAAGCTCAATGCTATAAATTGGTTTTGGTATATTGGTAAATAGTGATGTAACTGGTTTCCAATCTGATAGACCCGTAAGCGGGTCTTTTGCCCATACAGTATCACCAATTTGTATGTCCTGAATATTTTGCAATCCATTTTCAGTCAGTACTTGTGTATCTGCAACCAAGCAGTTACATGGATTCTTCTTAAATAGTTTAGCCAGAAATGAAAATGCACCACTAACTCCACCAACTGTATTGTCAATAATCTTACCAACAGGAATAATACCAACTACTGCAAAAAACTTTTCTATACCACTACATGATCTCGTTGCACAATCCCATACACCACCACCAGCACCATAGGCCTTATACAGTTCTTTTAATTTTTCATTATCTTCAGCCGTAGGTCTTTTGATCGTAAATATACCGTCAAAACGAGCTAATACTGCGCTATAGTTATCGTTTAAATGCTGACCTATTGTTGCAATATCACCTTTAAAGTCAACGTCAGAATTTATGTCCTTAAGTTTGATACCATTGCTATTAGCAAATTGAAAACCTTTTACGGTTGTTACTGTAAAAGTTAAAGTACCATCTTCATTCTTCGTTAGCACTCCCAGCTCATTACCGTCTTTATCAGTAATGGTGTTATCACCATCATCAAGGTTATCTGTACAAGATTCTTTAGAGTCTGAAATAGAACATGAAATATATCCCGTAGGATCAACTCCAGATAATGGATTATTAAATATATAGGTATATGGGTTCAATGATTGGGTAGAACCAGGGTTTTGTATGAAAGGATCAACACTTAAAAAGCGTCCATTATTATAATCATACATTCGGCCTTTTATGAATACTGACACGCCAATCGTACTAACAACCGATTTCTTCCAGTGCAATCAATAACTTAAATAGCAGTTTCCTTCAGTGAACATCCATCAGACTTTTTTTAAACTCCAGACGCAGCTTTTCGCTCAACGTTGTAGATAATTATGCTTTTTAAAGGCTTTTTAAGCAAGCTTTTTATCCGTGTAGCCAGTAAGTAGCCTCAAGAATACACACATTTTTAAAGCCAGCTATTGTGGGGCTGTGGCAAGTACAATGCCGTATGTAAAGTGTGCTCAGGCACAGACACGCAATAGCTGGCAGCTCCACGCAGTAGGACGTTGCTCTTGACCTGCTCTTGATCTTTTGGCGCTAGCCAATGACTAACAAGGGTGGAGCCCGGCAACAGATATGAGAACGAAAGACGCCCAAGCGGCTGGAGCTCATATCTGTTGACTGGCGTGGGTGGGAATAGATAAATAAACAACTAGAGCACATGGATGTGCGGCATCTCACTTGGCAGATAAGGACATCTGCTGATGACCTGTCAAGTATCAACAACCATTATTATGCGCAACTAGTAATTTAATAGTCCTATGAACTTCAAGCTACCAATATACTTAAACTGAACTCTTAGCGCGTAATACTTTGTTATACTGCGGGTCATCTTAAAGCCCCTAGCAGGGGTTGGGGTGATTGATGGTCAGATATTGCCATGAATATACTGTTTTGGACACTGGATTTCTGCCTTGAATATGATGGTATTTATTCATTGGGCTTGACGGCATTATCTGCGCCAGCATGACAGATAAAAGCTTGAACGGATAATTAACCAGGCGGCTAAAGGGTAAAGCAAGCTGTCTTGGTCTGGCGGGATTAGCTAACTGTTTGCTGTGAGTTGAAGCTATCCTCCTCATTCAGAGCTTTGGGTTAAGTGGCTGGTGATTAATGGAATGTCGCTGATTCTGGTGGCTTTTTTGTGGGTTTATGTTTTGCTGGATGTGTAGCAGTATGAATATCTTTGAGTTTCTGAATGCTGACCTGTGTGTAGATTTGGGTTGTATCTAATTTGGCATGACCAAGCATGGCATGAATATATCTGATATCCGCGCCAGTCTCCAGCATCAGTGTTGCCATGGTGTGGCGGAATAAGTGGCATGAGCCAGTTTTATTAATATTGGCCTGTTCTATGTATTTTTTAACTATTCTACTCAGCCAGGTTAAGCCTATTTCTTCACCATAGGCATTGAGAAACAGGATGTTTTCACTCATGCCAATAACCAGACCAGGGCGGACTTCACCCAAGTATTTTTCTATCCATTGGATGGCACGTTCACCTATCGGGATCATTCTGTCTTTGTCACCTTTTCCATGTCTAACCA
>JAESTH010000305.1 GCA_016763695.1 Alcanivoracaceae bacterium | reverse complement strand
GATTAGGGCGCGGTCAGCTGCTTGGCCTTGTAGGCTTGTTAATAAAGCCAGGAGTATTAGGTATTTTTTCATTTGTTTTTTTGTTTAGTTTATCTGTTAATTTATGATAGGCGGGGCCCATCAATGCAAAAACCTCTGGTTTTATGGGTTGGCTGAAGGTTTATTGCTACATATTTTATATGACAATTGTGATTTTGTATCATTAAATTTATTCATTTTAATAATCTATTATCCCTCTATTTTTTAAGGTTTTAATGGCTGATTTATGATAAACATCATATATCTAGAGCCATACGAAATCCTACGGTTTTATCTCGTACCGACCCTCCCATCCAAGAGCGATCTTTTGCATACAAAGACATCGGGCCATTATTCCAGGATCCTCCTCGCACCGATCGCCAAGGATGAGTCGGTCCTGTACAACTGTCCCGATCTGACCAGTCTTTGCCATTTGTGGGAGCACCTATATAATTTTCATGCCAGCAATCTTGCATCCATTCTGAGACATTACCATGCATGTCAAATAAACCAAATGGGTTACTAGCATAGCTTTTTACTGGTACTGTTGATTTGTTTTTTCCACATGGGCTGCGGTAACCCAAACCCAGACTGATGCCATATCTGGCTTGATGACAGCTTATTGTATTGCCCCAACTATATCTTGTATTACCTCCTGCCAGTGCCGAATATTCCCATTCTGATTCGCTGGGTAAGCGATAATTTTTACCTGTCTTTTTTTGGAGCCATTTTACGTATTCTTGTGCATCATTCCAGCTGACATTAATGACTGGTCTCAGGCCTCTTCCCCAGCCTTTATCTTTTGCTTTTCGTTTACAGGCTCTGGCATGATAACAGGCATCCCATTGCTTAAAAGTCACTTCTGATTGGCCCATGGCGAATGAGCTTATTATCACTTTATGTAAAGGTTTTTCATCACTGTATTTTGATCCCATTTGAAATGTTCCCGCAGGTATATAAACCATGGTTGGGCAGTCACCACAATCTTTGAAGGTTTTGCCTACTCGTATTTTTTGATTTAAACTTATTAATTGCTTTTTTGCATTTTTATTATTTTGTTTAACGGCTTTGTTATACCATTTGCTCGCTTCTGAATAATTTCGGGTGACTCCTTGACCAAATTCATACATAAATCCTAATAAGTACTGAGCACGGGCATAATTTTGTCCTGCGGCTTTGCGATACCAGCGTACAGCTTCTGTATGATTTTTTGTGACTCCGTATCCATTATGATACATATATCCCAATTCAGATTGGGCACTGGCATAATTTTGCTCTGCGGCTTTGCGGTACCAACGTATGGCTTCTGTATAATTTTTTGTTACACTGTGTCCATATTGATACATATATCCTAATTTATATTGGGCATTGGCGAAATTTTGCTCGGCAGCTTTGCGGTACCAGCGTACAGCTTCAGTATAATTTTTTGTTACACTATATGCATACTGATACATAAGTCCCAAATTATATTGGGCATTGGCATAATTTTTTTCTGCAGCTTTAAAAAACCAATTATAGGCATCAATATAGTTTTTGGAATTATACGCATTTCTGCCTTTTTCATTATATTCCTTGGCAATTATTAATGAATAATGGCTTGCGTTTTGAATTGTATTTTGCACTGTGTTGCGTATTGATTGATATTGTTGTGGTACAAAATAAAAATCACCCGTAATGGCACTATTTTGCCAGGTGGTTTGTTTGCCTTGTGAGTCTCTTAATACACCGGCTCTGGTTGCATTAAATATTTGGCCGATGGTTTTGCCTCGGGTGTTGATATTTCGTAATATATGTTTGGTAAATAATCCGTTGCGACCATTGCCACTGTTATCGGATGCCAGACGACCAGGGGCTGTTCCATAAGCGATGAACATGCCGTTGGCGACATTATTTAAGGCACTCCAACCAGTGTTTGCTGAGCGGTTTTGTTTAGGCAGTGGATTGTTTCTACAGGCATCAAGTATGACTATTTTCATGCGGCTGTTGCTGTAGTTCATGCGGTTGAGGACTCGGTTGAGTTGAATGCCTTCGGTTTGGGCGTCTTCTTGGTAGTCCATTTGCGCATCGGTGGGTACCAGATAGTTTTTGCCATCGACTTCCAGTCCATGGCCGGCGTAGTAAAATAGACCTATTGTGTCTTTGCTGTTACCACTTCTGAGTTTAAGGTCAAATTCACGAATCTTTGCATTCATGTTTTTTTTATTGAGGTTGATGCCTGAGATGACTTCAAAACCCAGTTTTTTTAATGCCGCTTTCATGTCTTGGGCATCGTTGGTGGCATTGCTTAGTGTGCTCATATCACTGTAATTGCCATTACCGATGACTAAGGCTATGCGGGTTTCGGATGCTTGGGTGTTTAAGGTTACTATACATAGTAACAATATTGTTGTATGCATTACCACGCGGAGCGTGGGAATGAAAAAGGATATGTTCAGACGGAGCCTGGAAACAAATGAGAATGGTGATTGATGATGGGCGGAGCCCATCTTACGGTGGATTGGCTTTATCATTAGACTTGTTTTCATCAGTTTTAATTAAGTTGGATTTCAACTCGGCGATTGAGTTGGTGGTCTTGTGGGCTTGTGCCTGTTGTCAGTAGATCATATTCGCCTTTGCCTAGCGTTTTGATTTGATTTGCTAATGAGCCATTGATTTGTGCTAGGTAGGATTTGACTGCTTGTGCGCGTCTTTGGCTTAGATCTTGGTTGTAAGGGGCTTCTCCGGTTATGTCAGTGTGACCAATAAGGGTTAGGTTATTGTCTTGTAATGGGCCGGCACTTAATGCCTGGGCTAACATTTGGGTTTGGGTTTTTCCTTGAGGGGTTAGTTTTGCACTATCTGTGTCAAAGTGGATGGCTATGTCCAATTTAGCAACAACGCGCATCCCACGTGTGGCAGGGCTTTGAACGGTAATGCTACGTGATACGGTTAAGGCACAAGTAATGGTTTGGCTATCTAAGGTTGTGTTTTGGGTGCTTTGGTATAGTTTTGCTCGTAGCTTTTGGTATTGTTTGCCTCCATTTTGAAAATTTTTAAACAGTGCTAACTCGTTTAGGGATTTATTGGCTGCACATGTGTCTTTTTTATTTAGTGCTATTTCGGTATTGGTTATCAACCATTGAAGGCGGTCGTTGTCATTTTTAACTTCGTCATTGCGCGCATCTTGCATGACATTATAGGCATTGTGTGATTCACCTAGTTGTTGAAAAACTTTTGCAAGCTTTAAAGAGATGCTTAAGCTTGGGCACTCAAATTGTGCATCTTGAAATGCTGAGCGTTGCTGCTCCAGATCGCCAGTTATATCGGCTACATCGATGGGTTTACATGCCAATGTCACAAATGATGCCAATACAAAGCTGATTAATAGTCGTTTTTTCATGCTTTTCTCCTGAATTACTCTTTTGTTTATCCTTATAACGGACGTTTTGTTTTATTTTAACAAACTTTTTACTTTTTTTTGCTTATTTTGCAAATATTTGCACTGTGAGGAGGTATATGCATAACTAAGAACAGATGGGATGGAGATGCACAT
>JAESTH010000033.1 GCA_016763695.1 Alcanivoracaceae bacterium | reverse complement strand
GCCACAATCATCTCAGGTGAACGTTTTAAACAAAGTCCAACGAGGCTGTCTGTCTTAACACCCTGCTCGATTAAATAATGAGCCAGTTGGTTGGCTTGTTGATTTAGTTCTGTATAGCTTAATGAGCGTTCTTCAAAGATGATTGCCACCTCATCTGGGGTCTTTTTGACCTGTTCCTCAAACAATTGATGGATACACCATTCATTTGGATAATCCATATTGGTTTCATTAAGAGTGTGCAACAAAAAGTTTTCATCATCTTCTGTGACTAAAGATAATTCCTGTATTTCACAATCTGGCTCAATACTGATGCTATCAATAAAATTGAGAAAGCTCTGTTTTATTCTGGAAACTGATGCCGCAGAAAAACAGTTTGTTCGATATTTTAACAAACAACTTATTCCCTCTTCTGAGGTGATGACTTCCAGAGAGAGATTTTGTTCTCCAGATTCATGAAGCAGGGGATAAATTTCCAAACCCAGCTGACTATCGCTCTCTGATTTCAAGTGCTCGGTCACCGTCCAGATAAAACTGGTCTGAAACAGTGGCTGATCTCCCCTCTGATTTGCATCACCCAATGCACTAATCAGTTCAGGCAATGGATAATCAGCATGCATTAATGCTTCATATATGTCATTTTTAAATCTGTGCAATAAATCTATGAAATTTTCATGGGGGTGCAATTGACAGCGTATAGGTATTAAATTAACAAAATAGCCAATAAATTCATCAAATTGTGCTTCTGGCCGCCCCATAGATGGTGTGCCTACAATGAGATCTTTTTGTGAGGTATAACGTGATAAAAAGGCAAAATATATGGTCAACCAGATTAAATACTCACTGCACTTTGTATCAAGAGCAAGCTGCTTGAAATTATCTACAATTGACTTGGGAATTGAGAACTTTAAAAATTCACCCTTTATTATTTCATTTTTGTTGGAGGCATAGTCTATAGGCAGATTAAGCTGTGGTAATTCACCAGCGAGTTTTTTTAACCAATAGCCCTGGCTTAACTGTGCATCTTCACTTTGCAGCCACTGCTGCTGCCACGTTTGAAAATCATTATAATCATATTCAACCGCCTGCAATTGAGAATCATTGATGAAAGATCGATATATCAATTCCATTTCATCACACAATAACTTCAATGATGCACCGTCAAATATTAAATGATGAATAGTAATTAGCAATATTCTACCACCTTGAAAACCGTGGAGTACATGTGCCCGAAGCAATGGTCCATTTTCTAAATTAAAAGGTTTTCCTGACAATTTCCGTATTTTTTGTAGTAGGCCCTGGTGTTTTAAATCTGTGACATCATGTTCTGTCATTCGGACAGCCTGGGGGACATTTATTCTCCTAACAGGAGCTCCATCAACTTCATGAAAAGTGCTGTTCATCATAGAATGTCTCTGTATAAAAACAGTTAAAATTTTCTCTAAATCATCAACATTAACCTGATTGTTAAATTTAAAAGTGAGAGGCATATGATAACGATCGCTTAAAGGATCTAGCTGATGTAAAAACCACAGACCCTTTTGGCCTACAGTTAATGGATATTCATTTTTCTCTGATTTTTTAGAAAAATATTTGTTACTTTTCATATTGTTCCCCTTTCTAATTGTATGTTAAAAATGTTAATATTTACAATATGATCAATAAACACAAGTATTCTATCAGTTACGTAAAAATACTTATCGCTGTAAATTTTAACGAACACCGTTTTACCTTTTGATTTTAATTTCGTCAATAGTTTCATATAGAAATAGCCCTTAAATATCTGTTTGTTATCAACATCCTATAAATTAGAAAATCAAAATTCTGTATAGCTGATGACATTTTAATTTGAACGCCTTAATTTACAACTTTTCATTAAATCAGTGCGCAACCTGGCTATTATTTGTTCAAGGCTAAGACCTTCCAATAAAGAGTTATGTTCACCTTCAATATCAACATATATCGAATCAGATAGCACCGCTTTTTGCCAGCCACTTTTCAGTAATTCTTTATTATCATTCTCTGATGCAATGAACAAAACGGATTTAACCGGGATTGTTATCGCTGCAAGTGACCTATTTTCAGTGCTCAGATTCACCGCATATTTTAAGGCTAATATTATCTGTTCTTTGTTAGGTAAATAACTGTTATAGGCTTGCTGCAGTAACAAATCTGCAACAATATTTATTTGTTGTTCTATACTCAGAGTTTCCATTTTCTCAGGCAGCAGTTTGATGATTTTCCGGTATTTTTCAGCCTGTGATTTTGTTTCTGACAATTCTGTTACAAACACCCAAAATGATTTTTTAAGTGCCTGATGGGCGGTGAGATTAATCTGCTCTTCATGAATCATAAAAGTGTCAAAAGCTGCAAAATAGTCAATTTCATAACCAGCTTTTGATAAATTATAAATCACTTTCTGTGCCACACGTCCACCCAGTGACCATCCGGCAACTCTATATGGTCCTTGAGGTTGATTAGCTATTATTTGCTCAACATAATAATCTGCTAACTGTTGAATATCTGAAAAATTACAATCATTGCCAGATAAAAATGGCGCCTGCACTCCATAAATTGGACAGATATCTGATAACTCATCTGCCAGTTGTCTATAACAGTCAATACGCCCTGTAATGGGATGTATAAGATATAAAGGAATGCCTTCAACAGACTTATTCAACTTAATTATAGAACTATTTTCCAACACACTCTGAGAGGTGATTTTATCTTCACAAAGTTCTCTTAAGTTATGAGACTCATAAAATTGTCTGATATCTTTATTTATTCCCTGCTTGGCAAGTCCTTTAAGCACCCTAAGCAAAGACAGAGAGTCACCTCCGATTTTAAAAAAACTGGAGCTCATACTGATATTTTCTGCAGCTAAATCAAGTTCTTTACTCAGCACTTCTACCAATACTTTTTCCTGATAATTTTCGGGAGCAATAAATTGATTGTGGTCTGCTTCAATATTTAAATTCAGTAACGCTTTCCTGTCCAGTTTTCCATTGGCATTCAAGGGCATTTCATTTAACAGTACAAAGGCACTGGGTTGCATGTGTTGAGACAATTTTAATTCAAGTTGCTTTCTAATGGTTGTGAGTAATATTTCCTGTTCAAAACCTTTTTCGCTAACGCTGATAAAGGCGATGATGGTGTTTTGTGCCGTTACTATTACAGCTGCTGAGCGAACCTGTGGTAATTTTGACAAGTGATATTCAATTTCTCCCAACTCAACGCGGTAACCACGGATATTAATCTGAAAATCCCTGCGTCCAAAATAATGGATACGTTCTCTATCCAGGTAAATGCCCAAATCACCCGTCTTGTAGCTACTCAGTCCAGAACCAATATCTACAAAGCATTGTGCTGTCAATTTGCTATCATTTAAATAACCCTGAGCCAGTTGGGCACTTTCTATGATAATCTCGCCTAACTCGCCTACTCCACATGCCAAACCCTGAGCATTAACAATGCGTAAACGGGTATCAACGGTATCAACGGCAATGGGGCATAAGGCAAAAGATGTATCATCTTTAGGTATTTGATAATAGGTTGCAGCCCGTTGTGATTCTGAAGCTCCATAGCAATTAAACAGCCGTACAGAGGAATTAAATCCTCTGAGGCTTTGTATGGTGTCAGCACGTAAGGCTTCACCAGTTAATAAAATGGCTTTAATACTTTCAGTCTGTGAAATTCCCTCAATTGCCATCACTTCAGCCATCGCTGGGGTTAAATGCATAACGGAAACCTGCTGTTTTTTAAGCCAGTCACTGAACTGATAAGCGGTAAAATCCTGCTCGCTCGGAATAACCAGACAAGCACCAACACACAAGCTACTAAAAATGTCTCTTTGTAATGGATCATGAGATAAACCCGATAACAGACTAAAACGGTCTTTGGCTGTGATGTTAAATGCCTGAGGCCACCATTGTAAATAACCACTCAATCCCGCATGAGTACCAACAATGGCTTTGGGTATGCCTGATGAACCCGAGGTAAAGGTAATACAGGCGCGCTGTTGTGGTTGATTAACATGAGCTATAAATGATGGTAAATCAGATGTATAAGACGAACGATGATTGCTGACCTCAAACGTATCAAGCAAGTCACAAAGCGTTGCTAGTAATTCAGCTGAATAAGCATCATCAGCTTCACATAATAATAGTATTGAAGCATCAACCATATTGAGGTGTTGGGTGATCTGATAGATTGGGCTGGTGGCAACGACAATCGAATATGCCGCACCTGTTTGTAATACCGCCATCATAGCGATAACCACCGAGGCGTGTCGACTTGCCATAATGGTGACTATATCACCAGGCCCAATATTCCTGACCTGTAACTTTGAGGCTATTTCATATGAAGCAGCTAGTAATTCCTGATATGACCAATTACAGTCACCATCAATAATGGCTGTAGCCTCAGGGTTTAAAATAGCCTGTTCATGGAATAATGCTGTAACATCAGCACCATGATAACGCTGGATTGGTAAATCATGTTCAATGACTGTTGGTAGTGTATTAAGCGAATATGCTGTACAGTTAAGATCACTATTCTCAGCAATTTGTGCTAACAGATAAGTATACTGGTTCAACAGTTGTTCAATCATTTCAAGATCATATAATGCATTATTGAAGTGACAATTGATCTTTACATCATCACCAGTATCTGTAAGATAAAGAGTCATATTGAATTTGTTTTCAATCTCAGCAGTTGCTCTGGTTTTTACTTTAAAATTACGATTCACAGCAGATTGTTGAGTCTCAGGTAAACTCAACATATTAAATAATATTTGAAACAATGGCGTACTATCAGGATTTCTGTTACAACCAGTAATTTCTAATATATTTTCAAAAGGAATATCCTGATGAGAAAGTACTTGATTCACATTAGTAATTTGTTGTTGTAATAACTGAGCATAAGACATAGACATGTCAAGTTGATGACGAACCGGCAAATTATTTAAAAACATACCCAACATGTCCTGAGTTCCATAAATATGACGACCTGTTACAGGTAGGCCAATATTAAAATCGTTCTCACCGCTTAAGCGCGCAATTAACAATGCAAAGGCACTGTGTAAAACATGAAACAAACTACCTTGATATGAATGTGCCAGTGATTTAAGTTGTTGACGAACGTCCTTAGTCACGACTACTGAACAATGACTTTGGCTAGCATTGAAATCATGTTGACTATTCTCAATGGGTAAACTCAAATGTTCATTACAACCTTTTAGATATTGTTGCCAAAATTGACGCTGTTCATGCGCTTGTTGAGATTGTAAAAATTCATTTTGCCAATAGGCATAATCACTATAATTAAGAGCGGCAACCATCGGCTCTCTTCTCACATCTTTTTGCAGAACATCATAAGTATCCATCAATTGTGAATAAAACAACTGTTGAGACCATCCATCTGAAATAATATGGTGTAAATTAAAGTGTAATAAAAACTCATCATCTGTGGTTTGTATCACCAGCGCAGATAATAAAGGCACTTGATTCAAGTTAAATACTTGGGTATCGTGTTGAAAAGATAACTGTTGAGTTTGTTCTTCTCGCTCAACCAGAGATAATCCCCTTAAGTCTTTGATAGGTAATGTATAATTATATTGGGGTTCTATCATTTGATAGGGCTTATTCTCAATGACATCAATCCAGGTTCTTAATACTTCATGCTGCGCAATCATTATGTTTAAGGCTGTTTGCATTATTTTCGGGTTAAAATTACCGCTAACAATCGCAGCTGAAGTCATATTGTGTTCATTGGTGTGATCTTTAAGTTGTTCTATAAACCACACACGATATTGAGCATAGGATAAGGGTTTTGGTCCTTTACTTTTTATTTTTTTCAATCGAGTTTGGGATGATGCCCCTTTTTGATTAATGCTTTCGGCTATCTGCTTAATAGTTGGCGCCTCAAAAATGCGCTTAATCTGTAATTGAATATCTAGTTGTGAAGCAATAGCGTGTATCATTTGAGTCAATAGTAAGGAATGTCCACCCAATTCGAAAAAGTTTGCTTCAGTACTGATTTTATCAGCAACAATATTTAGTAAATTTGCCCATATTTTCACTAAAATAAATTCCTCATGAGTAACTGGAGCAACATATTGGGCACTCTGAGTCAAATAATCAGGTTGAGGCAGGGCTTTTTTATCTATTTTACCATTGGCTGTTAATGGGAAGCATTCTATAAATACATAAGCTGAGGGCAACATATACTCAGGAAGTTTACTTTTTAAAGTTAATCGTAAACTATCTATTATTGTTGACTCTTGTTGCTGTGAATGACTGATAATATAGGCCACTAAAGCTTTGCTCTCATTATCAACAACGATGATTGATGATTCTACGTCTTTATGATTGATGATTTGTTGTTCAATTTCACCTGGTTCAATCCTGAAACCCCTAATTTTAACTTGATCATTAGCTCGACCAACAAACAGTAAATTATCATCTTCAAGATAACGCACCACATCACCTGTGCGATATAATCGCCCCGATGTGAATGGGTTATCAATAAAACTGGCTGTATTTAATGCCCTCTGATTAATATAACCATTGGCGACACCATGACCTCCGATATAAAGTTCTCCAACAGATCCTTTTGGCTGTAGTTGAAAGTATTTATCCAAAACATAGAATTGGGTATTACTATTCGCTAGACCTATGGGAACAGCTGCTGTTGATATCTGCGTTAAATCCTGCGACTGTTTGATGGTCAATACACTACAACCAACGACAGTTTCTGTTGGACCATATTCATTAACAAAAACTGATTGTGGTAACAGTGAATCTTTCCACTTTTTCAACGTTGTTAAAGCCAATTGTTCCCCACCAACGACAATATAATGTTGACGATTTGAATAAGCATTATCTTGAGCATATGATAAAGCTTCTAAATGTGCAGGTGTCATTTTAAATAACAAATCATCTTCGCTTGTTAATAAGCGCTCATATAAAATATCCAAGCCTTCTTCACTATCGGCCAACAACTCAACATACCCACCATGACATAACGGCGTAAACAAGGATGTAACTGTTGCATCAAAACATAAAGGAGAACTAACTACTGATGCTTTAGTTGTCTCATTCCAATAATTGTTTTTAGCATATTGCAGGTAATTACTAATGCCTTTATGTGTGATCATTACTCCTTTGGGCAAACCTGTAGAACCTGATGTATAAAGGGTATAAATTTCATCATTCAATGAAATATTCAGCTTAGGGTTTTCACCATTATAAGTCACTAACCATTGCTGATCTATACTGGCCTCATCCATCAATAACTGAGGCACATGAGTGGGTGCTATTTTAGGTACAAGTAAAGAAGACAGTACAATCAATGATATTTGTGCATCCTTAACAACATAAGCTAACCGATCATCAGGGTGTGAGGCTTCTAAAGCCACGTAACTGGCTCCTGATTTCATAATCGCCAATACCGCAATTAACATTTCTGTCGATCGTTCTAATAAAATTCCAACCCTCTTGCCTTTTCCATAACCCTGATTAATAAGGTAATGAGCTAGCTGGTTTGATTTCTTATTTAATTCGGTATAGGTGAAAAACTGACTGTCAAATAATACCGCATGATGATTGGGGGTATTATGGGCTTGCTGTTCAAATAACTGGTGAAAACATAAATCGTTTTCATCATTTCTTTGGGTATCATTCATCGTGTAGATTAAATGATCACGTTCTTTATCATTTAAAATCGGTAAGGCGCTGATAGAATGATGTGCATCTTTGACTATAGCGCTGAATAAGAGTACCAAGCTATCGGTAAAATGCACAATAGTTTCTTGTTTAAATAAGTCGGTATTATAAACAAAAGAGCAATGCAAACCATTATCAACAGATTGATCATAAACCGGTGATGCATTGAGTACTAAATCAAATTTAGCTTTAATACCCTCAGCATTTTGTGGGCGAAATGTTACGTTTGGTAGGGACATTGTTGAGCTTTCGTTATTATTCATACTCAACATCACTTGGAATAATGCATGATGTCTGGTGCTTCATTCAGGGTTGAGTCGATCAACCAGATGCTCAAAGGGTACATCCTGGTTGGCTTGTGCATCTAAATTGGTATTTTTAACAAGCCCTAAGAAGTCTTTAAATGACAAATCTCCAGAGTATTCGACACGTAAGACCAAAGTATTAACAAAAAAACCTATCAGTTTTTCCAGTTCCTTTTGTAGACGATTGGCCACAGGCGTGCCAATAACAATATCATTGTTATTAGAGTAACGCGCCAAGACTATAGCAAATGCAGCATGAACCAGCATAAACAATGTCGTTTTAGTTTCAATGGCCATTACATCCAATTGTGCAAGCACATCAGCTTTTATATTGAATTGATGCATGGCACCATTGAATGTTTGGTACTTTGGTCGTTCCTTATCCAATGGCAAGCTATGAACCTGTGGCAAATCCGCCAACTTCTGATCCCAGTACTGTAGTTGGGTTTCCAGTATTTCACCTTGTAACCAATAACGTTGCCAATGCGCATAATCAGCATACTGTATTGTTAAAGGTGGTAATGGATTTGTCAGTCCTTCGCTATTGGCACGATACAATTGTACAAACTCATTCACCAATATACCCATAGACCAGCCATCTGAGGCTATATGATGCATATTAAACAATAAAACGCCTTCATCTACGCTCAATTTGAGATAACTGACACGCAACATTAAATCCTCACACAAATTAAAGGGTGTTTCCGCATCTTGTTTAATGGCTTGTTTAATACGTTGATCCTGCATCGATTCAGCTAAATCACTTAAATCGATATGAGTAATTTTACAACCACAACGATCTGTGATGACTTGAAAAAGCCCATTTTCACCATCAATAAAGACCGTTCGTAATGTTTCGTGACGCTCAATAATCTGACTGAATGACTGTTCGGCGATATCAAGTCTAAACGCTCCCTTGACTCGCATCGCTGATGACATATTATAATGTGCACTGCCCCCATCCATTTGATCGATAAACCACAAACGCTGTTGCGCATAAGATGGAACAAGCTGATCAACTTCGCGTGTTATTGCGGTTATTATTGGTCTCACCGGGCTATGTGCTACTGAGATCGCCTCGGCCAATGCCGATAATTGTGGTGATTCAAAAATGGTCCGCACAGATAATTCACAATTAAACTGTTCACGAATAGCTGAAAGCAATCTCATTGATAATAATGAATGACCACCCAATTCAAAAAAATTAGCCTCTTTACTGATTTTTTCAATGGGTATTTTTAATAGTTCTGACCATATGTGACTGATGCCTATTGCTATTTTTCCTTCTGGTGGCGAATAGTCAACATCATGTTCAACCTCTGTTAAATGCAAGGCTTTTCTGTCTAATTTACCATTAGCATTAAGGGGCATTTTATCCAAAAGCACAAAGACCGAAGGCACCATATGAATGGGTAATTTGGTGGTTAGATATGTCTTTATTTCAGAAATAAAGGCTTCTTCATCAATGTTTTGTTTTTCAACACTGACAAAACCGATTAAGGTGTCTTTTTGTTTCACAATCACAGCTGACGATAAGACTTGTGTTAATTGCGAAATGTGATATTCAATTTCACCCAACTCAACACGATAACCACGGATATTAACTTGAAAATCCCTGCGACCCAAATAACGAATACTTTGTTGATCAAGATAAATACCCAAATCCCCTGTTCGATAACTTCTTAAGCCATCAGCTATATTGTTAAAATATTGAGCATTCAATGCTTCCTCATTAAGGTATCCGCAGGCCAGATGAGCACTTTCGATGATAATTTCACCTAATTCCCCTACACCACAATCGGCTCCAACTTCATTGACCAAGCGCAAACGAGTATCTTTGCTATTTACTGATATAGGACTCAAAGCAAAGGTATTATCTTTAGGTATTCGATAATAGGTTGCTGCTCTTTGAGATTCTGATGCACCATAACAATTATAAATTTCAACAGATGAATTAAATTGACGTAAACCATTAGTGATATCTGCACGCAAAGCCTCACCAGTGAGTAAAATAGATTTAACACTTTCGCTTGGGATAATACCTTCAATGGTGATCACTTCTGCCATCGCTGGGGTTAAATGCATTACAGAAATTTGTTGTTGTTTAATCCAACTGACAAATTTAAAGTTAGCAAAATCTTTCTCACTTGGAATCACCAAACTAGCCCCATTACACAAGCTACTAAAAATATCTCGCTGCAAAGGATCATGTGATAAGCCTGACAACAGACTAAAGCGATCATTTGTACTGATATTAAACTCATCAGGCCACCATTGCAGGTATCCACTTAAGCCTGCATGAGTACCGACAATTGCTTTAGGTGTTCCAGATGAACCAGATGTAAAAGTAATACAAGCAATCTGTTGAGGTTGGTTATCATGAGCGATAAATGTAGATACATCAGCATGATATAATGAGTTGCGATGGCTTACCTCTAGGACTTTAAGAGCGTTATTCAGTTCCATTAACAAAGCATCAGAATAGTCTTCATCTGCTTCACATAACAACAGTAACGACGAATCAACCCTATTGATGTGTTGGTTGATCTGATAAATGGGGCTATTAGGAACGACAATTGAATAGGCTGCACCTGTTTGTAATACCGCCAAAATAGCAATCACAACAGATACATGTCTGGCAGCCATAATAGTAACAACATCACCATTACCAATGTCATGGCCTTGTAGTTGAATAGCTTTCTGATAGGAGGCATCAAGTAATTGTTGATAGCTCCATTGATTTTCACCATCAATAATTGCTATGGCATGAGGCTGCGATTTGACCCGCTGGCGGAATAAAGCAGTGACATCCTCAGCAAAATAAGACTTAATAGTTACATCATGATTAATAAGGTTCGGTAATATATTAAGAGAATATGCCGCACATGGTTGGCCGCTGTCTTCAGCAATTTGTGTGAGTAGATAGACATATTGATTTAACAACTGTTCGATGATGGCTTGATCATATAATGTCCGGTTATAATGACAATTAATATGAATACCCTCTTCGCTTTCGATCAGGTACATGGTCATATTAAATTTATTTTCAATCTCAGCTGTTTCACTGCTTTGTATTTCAAAGCCTAAATCAAGACTACCTACATCACCTTGTGGAAAGCTCATCATATTAAACAAGATTTGAAACAGTGGTGTACTGTCAATATTTCTTTCACAACCTATGATTTCAAGAATTTTTTCAAAAGGTATATCTTGATTAGACAGCACATTATTAACATTGGTAATTTGTTGTTGTAATAATTGTGCATAAGACTTGGCTAAATCAAGTTGGTGACGTATGGGTACATTGTTTAAAAACATACCCAACATATCTTGAGTACCATAAATATGTCTACCAGTTACTGGCAATCCAATGTTAAAGTCACTTTCTCCACTTAATCGTGAAATTAATAATGCAAAACTACTGTGTAACACATTAAACAATGAACCTTGATAAAGCTGTGCCAATAATTTAAGTTGATCCCTGATATCTGATGTCACAACTATGGTTATATGGTTTTGACCAGCATTAAAGTCATGGTGTTTATTTTCTATGGAAAGGCTCAAATGATCATGACTGTTGTTTAAATAGCTTTTCCAAAACTGTCTTTGCTCTTGCGCCTGTTTGGATTGTAAAAACTGTTGCTGCCAATAGGCATAATCACTGTAATGAAATTGAGCAGCGAGAATACCTGACTTATTTCCATTGAGTAAGGTTTGGTAAATATTCATCAACTGCGCATAAAACACTTGTTGAGACCAACCATCGGATATGATGTGATGGTGATTAAAGTGCAATAAATACTCATCATCTTTTATCTGTATCACCAATGCGGAAAACAGTGGCAATTGATTGAGCTTAAACACTTGAGTATCATGTTGATTTGACAGTTGTTGAGCTTGTTTTTGCTGCGTACTATCGTTCAACCCTCTTAAGTCCTCAAAGGGTAAAGCATAGACATATTCGTCTTCTACAAATTGATGGGGTTCATCATTAATGACATCAATTCTTGTGCGCAGTATCTCATGTTGATCAATCATGACATTTAATGCAGCCTGCAAAGTATTTGCAGAAAAACTACCCGTGATTTTAACAGCTGAAATCATATTGTGTTCATTGCTATGATCTTTCAGTTGATCTATAAACCAGACACGATATTGTGCATAAGATAAAGGTTTCTGGCCTTGCTTATCTTGACGAACCAACTTATTTTGAGATGAATCTTCTTGTTCAATCAATAGCGCTATCTTCTCAATTGTAGGCGCCTGAAAAACACTTTTAATCGATAATTGAACACCCAATTGCTCAACCAGAGCATGCAACATGTGAATCAGCAATAAAGAATGCCCTCCTGATTCAAAGAAATTTGCATCACGACTGATTTTTTCAATGGGTGTTTTTAATAATTCTGACCAGATCTTGCCAATTTTTGTTTGCTTATCTCCATGTAAGGGTAAATACTTTGCCCCTACTTTAACTTCAATTTTGTGTAATGATTTGCGATCAATTTTGCCATTAGCATTAAGTGGAATTTCATCTAACACTACAAATGCCGACGGCATCATATGCTGTGCAAGAGTTAGTTTTAAAGCATTCTTAATTTCTATAATCAGTTGATCATGGTCTTCGCTTTTAACCGATAAACTAAGAAAAGCCACCAACATATTTTGCGCATTTAAAATCACAACAGCTGTATTTACTTGTGAAGATTGTGCAAGATGAAATTCAATTTCACCTAATTCAACACGATAACCCCGTATATTGATCTGTCCGTCACCTCTTCCATAATAATGAATACGTTCATTATCTAAATAAATACCCAGGTCACCTGTTTTGTATTGGCGTAATCCTAAATCAACAAGAGTGAATTTCTCTGCCGTCAACTCAATATCATTTAAATAACCTTGAGCCAAATGCTTACTCTCTATAATAATTTCACCTAACTCACCAACACCACAAGGTGTGCCTTGAGCATTGATCAATCGTAAGCGTGTGTCTGGGCTGTTAATCGCAATGGGAGTCACTATTGATAATGATTGGTGATGAGATATTCGATGGTATGTCAAAGCCCGTTGAGACTCTGTGGTTCCATAACAATTGATCAACTGCAAATCAGCATTAAACAATCTTAAACTTTCAACAGTATCAGCTCGTAATGATTCACCGGTCAGGAAAATCGTTTTTATACTGGTGGTTTGCTCAATGCCCTCTATACTCATCACTTCAGCCATGGCTGGAGTCAAATGCATGACAGAAATTTTTTGTGCTTTCAACCAATCATTAAAGCGGTAATCAGCAAAATCTGATTCGGAAGGAATCACCACACAGGCACCTACACATAAAGCCCCAAATATGTCTCTTTGTAACGGATCATGAGACAAACCAGATAACAGGCTTAATCGATCATCTGATGTAATATTAAATGCTTCAGGCCACCACTGTAAATATGAACTTAAGCCAGCATGGGTACCAACAACTCCCTTTGGTACCCCTGATGAACCTGAAGAAAAGGTGATACAGGCTGCTTGTTGTGGTTGATTAGCATAGGCAACAATTGATCCAGACTCACCATAATATGATGAGGTATATGAAGCAAAATTATTTTTAACCAACATAACATCTATTGAATAATTGAGATTCTCCACTAAATTATCAGTATTGACTGTATTTGACTGACAAAGCAATAATACCGAAGATTCTACCGACTCCAGGTGTTGATCAATTTGGTATACTGGACTGTCATTAACAATAATCGAATATGCCGCACCTGTTTGTAGTACCGCCATTATGGCTATGACTACAGAGACTCGTCTACTCGCCATAATGGTGACGACATCACCAAAACCAACGTTATTTTTTTGTAATTTTCTAGCAATACTTTGTGAGGCATTAAATAAGTCTTGATAACTCCAAGAAGCATCAGCATCAATAACCGCAATAGCCTGAGGATTTAAAGAGACTTGGTGACGGAACATTGTAGTCACATCATCAGTACAATGTGATTGCAATGATAAATCATGGGTGATGATAGTAGGCTGAGTATTCAATGAATATTCTGCACAAATTGATTCACTATTTTCAGCAATTTGAGACAATAAATGATGGTATTGATTCAATAACTGTTCAATCATCTGACTGTCATAGAGCGAACTATTATAGTGACAATCTATACCAATACCTGCTGTTATCTCAGTCAAATATAAGGTCATGTTAAATTTATTACCTATCTCGGCAGTTGATTGTACTTGCATATCAAAGCCAAGGTCCATTTCGTTTATTTGATCCTCTGGGAGATTAAGCATATTAAACAAAATTTGAAACAATGGTGTGCTTTCAATACTTCTTTCACTGCCAGTGATTTCTAATATATTTTCAAAAGGTATATCCTGATTGGACAACACCGCATTAACATTAACAATTTGTTGTTGTAATAATTGTGAAAATGGCACAGCAAGATCAAGCTGATGTCGTATGGGCAAGTTATTTAAAAACATACCTAACATATCTTGAGTACCATAAATGTGACGCCCAGTAACAGGTATTCCAATATTAAAATCAGTTTCACCACTTAATCGAGCAATTAACAAGGCAAAAGAACTGTTTAAAACGTGAAATAAACTGCCTTGATATGATTGTGCTAATTTTTTGAGTTGATCTCGAATTTGTGGAGCTATGCAGATTGAGAAATGATTATGATCGGCATCAAAATCATTGTGATTTTTTTCAATGGGTAAATGCAATCGATCTTTACATCCCGTTAAATATTTTTGCCAAAAACTTCTTTGTTCTTGTGCCTGCGCAGATAGAAGAAATGTATTTTGCCAATGTGCATAATCACTATAATGTAGCTTAGTGGTCTCGATTTCAGCCTCTTTACCGACATACAGAGATTGATAAATACGCAATAACTGAGTATAAAATAATTGTTGTGACCAACCATCTGAGATGATGTGATGATGATTAAAACGTAACATATATTCATCAGCAGCCGTTTGTATCACCACAGCAGATAATAACGGTAATTGATCGAGTTTAAATACTTGAGTGTCATGTTGATAAGAAAGCTCCTTAACGTGCTTTTCTTGTTCATCAACACTGAATACTCGCAAATCTTTGACGGGCACATCATAAACAAATACAGGGTGAATGACTTGATGTGGTTTGTCATTAATCACCTCTATATGTGTACGAAGAATATCATGCTGGGTAATCATGACATTTAATGCTGACTCCAATATTTTCGGATCAAATACACCTTTAATTACCACAGCTGAGGTCATATTGTGTTCATTAGTTTGATCTTTAAGTTGCTCAATAAACCACACACGGTACTGGGCAAAAGACAAAGGTTTAGGTCCTAAAATATCTTGCCGAGTTATGGTGTTTTGAGGTAAAGATTCCTCATCGATCAATTTAGCCAATTGTTTGATAGATGGAGTCTGAAAAACATTTTTTATTGGTAATTGTACGGTTAATTGTTCCGTAATCGCATGCAACATTTGAGTAATCAATAAAGAATGACCACCCAACTCAAAAAAATTATCTTCAGTACTGATGGTTTCTTGTGGTATTTTAAGTAATGCAGACCAAATTGTAACTAAGGTTTGTTCTATTGAGCCGTTAGGTTTGACATAACAACGAGCCAAGCTCATGTCGCTAGGCTCAGGTAAAGCCTTTCTATCTATTTTACCATTTGCCGTCAACGGAAATTGCTCGATCAGTACAAACGCAGAAGGAATCATATAGTCTGGCAAATGATTTTTTAAGCTTAATCTTATGTTTTGTATAAATAAAGTTTCGTCATCAACATCTGTAGTGATGGTAAAATAGGCCGTTAATCTTTGAGCTTCAGATACAACCACTAAGCACGATTGAATCTCTGGGCATTTTACCAATTGTTGTTCTATTTCTCCCAGTTCTATCCTGAAACCACGAATTTTAACCTGATCATCAACCCGACCAATAAAGACTAAACTGCCATCATCCAGATAACGAACCACATCGCCTGTTCGATACAAACGTTGAACATCACCATTAAGTGATACTTGCATAAAACGTTCAGCAGTTAAGGCTGGTTGATTTAAATAACCTCGGGCTAAACCAACACCACCAACATATAACTCTCCAACAGAACCATAGGGTAGTATTTGTTGGTTATCATCCAATACATATAAACAGGTATTGGCAATTGGTTGGCCAATATTAAGGCGTTGTTTAATTATTGGGGAGCTCATCGTAGCACAGACTGTAACTTCTGTGGGACCATAACCATTAAAGAAATTATACTGAGCACCCCATTGATGACTTAACTTTTCTTCAAAAGCCTCCCCTGCAACTAACAAGGAATCAAACGCATACTCCCTAGTACTATCCAAATA
Organism: Alcanivoracaceae bacterium; assembly: GCA_016763695.1. Taxonomy (GTDB): domain Bacteria; phylum Pseudomonadota; class Gammaproteobacteria; order Xanthomonadales; family Marinicellaceae; genus NORP309. Next base: position 11,960 of record JAESTH010000033.1, on the reverse strand, counting down.
GTGTAATACAGCAGGAGGTAAGGTCACATGAGTGATACGATTACCTTGTAAATAATCAGCCAATTTATTAAGATCCTTACGGATTGATTTTTCGCAAATATATAAACTCGCACCACTGAGCAATGCCATCATCCATTCTGAGGTCGCCGCATCAAAGTTGATAGAAGCAAAATGTAACACCCTACTTTGTTTTTTTACTGATAAATGGGCAATTTGTGCTATGGCTAAATTATTAGCACTGTGATGCTCAATCATCACTCCTTTGGGTAACCCTGTTGAACCTGAAGTATAAATGATATATGCCAAGTGTTGAGAATTCAAAATTTTAACCTGTGGGTTTTCTTGACTATAATCAGCCAAGAGATTGATAAAATCTTGATCATCTAATAACAATAGTTTTCGTGAATCGCCACAACTGATATCCACCAAATGTTTTTGAGTGACGACATATGATAATCCGCTGTCTTGCATCATGTGTTCAAGCCGTCCTTGAGGATAGTCTGGATCAAGCGGCAAATAAGCCGCTCCAGCTTTCAAAATTGCAAGAACTGCAATCATCATGTCTAGAGATCGCTCAACACACACACCTATGCAATCATCTGGTTTAATGCCTTGTTCAATAAGAAAATGTGCCAATTGATTGGCCTGGACATTAAGTTCAAAGTACTTCAGTGATTGTCCTTCATAAAATACCGCGGTATCATCAGGTCCAATTTTTACTTGTTGTTCAAATAATTGATGGGTACACAATTCTTGAGGATAATCGACTTGTGTGTCATTGAGTGTATACATGAGATGATTGATATCAGCATCACACAGCAATGATAGTTGAGCAATTTTTTGTGTTGCATTTGTTGTAATGCTTCCCAATAAAATTTTCATGCTTTTGGCAAAGCGCTCAATGGTTTTTGGTAAAAATAAATCGGTGTTATAAACAAAAGAACAAGACAAACCCTTATGCTCATCCTTTTTGCCCATTGTCGGTACAGCATTCAAAATCAGATCAACCTGAGCTGTCGTTTCTTCATTATAAAATGGATTGATTATCACATTCGGCAATGATAAGGTAAAATCATCATTGGTATTCATGCTCAGCATCACCTGAAACAAGGCCTGATAACTGGTACTGCGATCGGGATTCAAGTGATCGACTAATTGTTCAAAAGCAATATCTTGATGAGCTTGAGCATCTAGATTGGTATTTCTGACCTGTTTTAAGAATGCTTCAAATGACAAGTCCCCATCGCAATCTACGCGCAGTACCACTGTATTAACAAAAAATCCGATGAGTTCTGCTAATTCTTTTTGTGTTCGGTTTGCAACAGGGCTACCAATGACAATATCGGTGTTATTAGCATAACGTGACAATAGTAGTGAGAAAGCAGCATGTATGACCATAAATAAGGTTGCATTATTCTTTAAAGCCAATTCTTCCAGTAATTTTAAAATTTCACTACTGATATGAAAATGATGTATTGCTCCATTAAATGTTTGATAAGTTGGGCGTTCAGCATCCAAAGGTAGGTTATGCACTTGCGGTAAACCTGACAATTGTTGACTCCAATAATCTAGCTGTTTTTCAAGAACTTCTCCTTGCAACCACTGACGCTGCCATTCAGCATAATCTGTATACTGAATAGCCAATGGAGGCAAGGGGTTAGCAACGCCTTCAAGATCAGCACTATAAAGTGTTACAAATTCGTTGACCATGACACCGATTGACCAACCATCTGAGGCAATATGGTGCATACAAAAAACCATGACGCCTTCGTTATCATTTAATTGTAAATAACTGACACGTAACATTAAATCTTGGCCGAGATTAAAAGCTTTCTTTGCATCGTTATTAATGGCTTGTTCAACAGCTTTATTTTGATCCTCAAGGCTTAATCTGGTTAAATCTATTTGCTTGATTTTAAAATCATAATGCTCATTGATCACTTGCAATGGTCCTTTATCACTGCCTACAAAAGTTGTACGTAAAGTCTCATGTCTTTGAATAATCTGTTTAAAACTGGCTTCTGCAATATCAAGCCTAAAGTCACCTTTTATATGTATTGAAGATGGCAAATTATAATGAATACTGCCACTATCCATCTGATCAATAAACCATAAACGTTGTTGCGCATAAGATGCGGGTAATACTGAATCATCTCTGATAATGGCGGTGATTTTTTGGCACACCAATACTCTAGCATTGTCTATGCGCTGAGATAATTGAGATAATTGAGGTGTATCAAAAATATCTCGTATAGATAGTTCACATGCAAATAATGATCGTATTTCAGCTAATAATCGTACCGATAATAATGAGTGACCTCCTAAGGCAAAGAAGTCAGCATCAGTACTGATATTTTTTTTGGGAATTTTAAGTAACTGTGCCCATATTTTAGCTAAACCTCGCTCAGTCTCTCCTTGTGGTTGCGTATATACAACTGTGGTATTGAAGGTCTCAGGTTGTGGTAATTGCTTATAGGCTATTTTTCCATTTTTAGTCAGTGGCATAGATGATAGACGCACAAATTGAGATGGCACCATATAATTAGGTAGATGTTTGTGCAATACCATTTTTATGTCGGCAATCAATGCCACATCTTCAAGCTCAGAGTGGCTAACGAAATAAGCGCATAAATATTTTTGTTCGGGTTCATCCTCCCTGACCATAACAGCTGAAGTCGTGATGGCAGGATATGAAGATATTTGTTGTTCAATTTCACCAGGTTCAATTCTGAAACCTCGGATTTTCACCTGATCATCCACTCGACCAATAAAACCTAATTGATCATCCTCAAGATAACGGACCAAATCTCCTGTTTTATAGAGGAGCTGCGTACTAGTCTCACAAAATGTGTGTTCAATAAATTGGTTTGCAGTTAATTCTTCTTGATTTAAATAGCCTTTTGCCAGCCCAGCACCAGCTATATACAACTCTCCTATGGCACCATATGGTAAGAGTTGCATGTGTGAGTTTAAGATATAAGTAGACAGATTAGGTATGGCAACGCCAATAGGCACAACTCCTTCATTGGTAATATTAATCATAGCTGAAGTGGCCACATGTGTTTCAGTGGGGCCATAATGATTCCATAAAGAACATGTCTGATGCTGCGTTAAGAACGATTTTAAATATTCAGAAACATATAAAGCTTCCCCAGCCACTATTATTTCCTTTAAATCATCAATAACCTCACCTTTTTTAATCCACTCTTCAGCCAACCAATTCAATACAATCGGTGGTAAAAACATCCGCTCAATACCTTGATTTTTAATGAACTCAGGTAATTTATTCAGCTCATCTTTGACAGTTTGCGGGATGATGAATAAAGGACTTCCAGTAAACCAACAAGTTGCTATTTCCTGAATAGAAACATCAAAACTGATGGGGGAAAATTGCAATGTTTTCATCGGTTGAGTAAGTCCTTTATTGCTGGCTTGACCATGAACCAAATTAACAATGGTACCGTGTTTTTGTAATACACCTTTAGGTTGACCAGTTGATCCAGATGTATAAATTATATAAGCTAAATCATTAGAGTTGATGCCTTTGACACCAGGGTTAATTTGCGGATAAGCATTTAAAATTTGAACGGAATTTTCATCATCAAGTATCAATTGATGGCGCTTTTTGCCTTCTGTGATATCAACTAAATTTTTCTGAGTGATCACTATAGATAAGTTACTATCAATCATCATATGATCCAGACGACTCTGAGGATAACTTGGATCTAATGGTAAATAAGCGGCTCCAGCTTTGATAATAGCCATTAAACTAATAATCATTTCCAAAGATCGCTCAATGCAAAGCCCAACAATATCCCCAACATTGACGCCTTGTTCGATTAAACAATGAGATAACTGGTTAATGCGAATATTAAGCTCAGCATAGTTTAATTTATTTTCTTCAAAAATAAGCGCTACATTGTTAGGGGATTTCTCAACCTGTTTTTCAAATAATTCATGGATAGTCAATTTCAGCGCAGGGTTAGTGCTTGTGATACTCATGCGATGTAATATTTTTTGTATTTCTTCAGCACTCAACAAATTGAGTGTTTGAACTGTCTGTTGTGAGTCTTTAATAACCGATAATAAAATGTTTTCAAAATTTCGAGCCAAATGGGCTAATGATTGATCACTAAAATAAGCCCTTTTAGCTGAAAATTTTAACCTCAGTGTGTCTGTAAAAGATGCTGTTGTCATCAAGGTATAATCGGTCTCTTCATATCCAGCAAAATCAGATACACTTAATTTTTGCTGTTGTGAATTAACACTCTGTTCATCAAAAGGATAATTCTCAAAAACAAAAAGGTTATCAATAAGCTGGGCATCACGACCACAATTAGCCAGTTGTTGAATCTCAACTAAAGAAAGATAGCTAAACTCATTTCTTTCTACCTGTTGAGCATGGATGACTTCTAGCCATTGTTTAAAAGGCAAATCTGCTGGCACATCAATACGTACAGGTATGGTATTGATGAATAAGCCTATCATCCCTTCTATATTATGTAGTTCCGCTGGACGACCAGAAACCGTGGTCCCGAATACTACCGTATTGTGGTTAGCATAACGTGACTGAATATATGACCAACATGCCAGCAATAAACTGTTCATTGTTACTTGTGATTCCTTAACAATTTTCGACAGTTTCTCAGTTAACTCTTGATTGATCTCTAATGTATATTCGAGGTGACCTTTTTGTTTTGCATCTCGCAATGCTGCAATCAGTGTAGGGCCTTCTATACCTGATAGCTCTTGTTGCCAAAAATCAATAGCCTTTTGTTTATCTTGCAAACCTAACCATTGCACATAACTTCGATAGGGTGTCGATGGTGGTTTTTGTAATACTTCAGCATTTATCTCGGCACTATAATACTCCATCACATCGGTGAATATTATCGGCATGCTCCAACCATCGGTCAAAGCATGATGATCACTCAGTAAGACGCGGTAACGTCCCTCTCCTAAGTGCCAAACTTTAAGGCGTATTAATGGGCCCTTCTCTACAACAAAACCCAGATGTTTATCTGAATATCGTTCGGACTCAATATGCTGTAATTGATGTTTTTCATCCAATGATTCTACATCAGTTTCGGTCCAATCCAACTCAACATTGTTCAGAACTAATTGTTGTATCTCTCCAGACTGTGGCGTTACAAAAACCGTTCTTAAAACATCGTGACGATCTAAAACTTTTTGCCATGCTTTGCGAAAAGCCTCAATATTTACACCTGTTTCTAAAGTAAACAACAACTGTGAAACATACGCACTATTATCCAATGCACTATGAAATAACAATCCTTGCTGCATAGGCGTAGCAGGATAAATATCGCCAATCTGGTATTTTATTTGCCATTGGTTCAACTGTGCCTGACTGATATTTGTTAATGAAAAATCAGTTGGTGTTAAGCATCCGCTATTAGGCTTCAGACAATGCGAAACAACATCAGTTAGGGCCTGTTTTATCTGGCCTAATAATTGTGTGATTTCCTCTTCATCGTAGAGGTTTTGATTATAACTAACGGTAAATGATAAGCGATCTTCTAATACTGAACCATTAAAATTTAGATCATGTTCATGGTGGCGTAACGGGCTAATCAAGTCACCTATACTTTCATCAACTAGGATAAAGTTTTTAGCATCACCTTCTTCTTTAGAAAACTGTCCTAAATAATTGAATAATATAGGAGATATGTCATCATGAAATAAATTTTCAACTGCAGTCAGGTATTTTAGTACACCATAACCTATGCCTTGATTCGGTACAGCGCGGTGTTGTTCTTTAACTGCGCAAATTACAGATTTACAGTCCATTGTATCACTGCTTAACATCAAGGGGTATAAGGTAGTAAACCAGCCTAGTGTTTGACTTAAATCAATGTTTTCATCAAGTTCTTGTCGCCCATGACCTTCCAAATCAATACGTATACTGTTATGCCCAGACCATTGATTAAAACCCATTAATAAAGCTGACAACAATAGTTCATTAATCTGGGTGTTATAAGCCTTTTGTGCATCGGTTAATAGTTGTGTAGTTATCAGGGCATCTAACTTCAACTCAACATTAGCAAAATTTAACTTTTGTTTATTATTGGGGCTCTTGTTAGTAAAGGTTTCTAGCGGTTTTGATAAAAGAGTTTGCCAATAATCAGTTTCAACTAATAGCAGCTTATCTTGACTGAAGTTTTTTAAAAATTCACCCCAAGCTTGATAAGAAGAACTTTTCGGTAATAATCCCAATGGTTGATCATTGCTATGTTGTTGATACAAGCGCTCAAAGTCGTCCATTAATATACGCCATGATACACCGTCTACTAATAAATGATGAATAATCAACAGCACCTTGGTTTCACCTTCAGCATTAACACAGTGTATTGCCTTAAACAATGGCCCTTGTTGTAAAGATAAAGAACGCTGATAAACGTTTGCTTGAACCTCAAGAGACTCAAAACTTGTTGTCTCAAGAGTCATTTTATCAACAGTATCATTAAGCATTTGCTCATTTAATAACTGATGTGTTGCTTGCCATTGATCCTCCTTATAAGTAAAACGTAATCTTAAGGCATCATGCCTTTGATACAAAAGCTCTACAAAACGAGTTAATAATACAGGAGTAAAATCTGTTGGGGCCTTTAATAAAATGGCTTGATTGTAATGATGTAAATCTGTTTCATCGGTAAAAAAGTTGTGTTGGATAGGTAACAAATCCATCATACCAACTACAGGCTCTTGTGAAATTTCGACTTTGTTGCTGACAACATGAGGTGCTAATGCCCTGATGTTTTGGTGCTCAAAAATGTGTTTAATGGTGACTTTCAATCCAGCTTCAAGTGCTCTGGAAACCACTTGAATAGATAATATTGAGTCGCCACCTAGAGTGAAAAAGTTAGCATCAGCACTGATGCTGTCAGTTGGTCGCTTTAACAATTGAGACCAAATCTTACATAAAGTTAGCTCTATCTCTCCATGAGGTGCAATATAGGTATTTTGATCCTGACAATGGGCTGAGGGATATGGCAAGGCTTGTCGATTAATTTTACCATTTGGCATCAATGGTAATGATTCCAATCGCACAAACTGATTTGGAATCATGTAATCGGGTAACACTGTCTGTAAATGACTACGCACTGCTTTGATGATAACACTATCAGGGGTTTGTTCATTATCAGTGAGATATGCCACTAAACGCTTGTTACCATTTTCATCTTCGAGCAGAGTTACGGCACAATTTTCTATGGTATCATGTAAAGACAATTGTTGCTCAATCTCACCTAATTCAATCCTAAATCCACGAATTTTAACTTGATTATCTACTCTGCCTATAAAAGCAATACTCCCATCTTTTAAATAACGTACAAGATCTCCCGTTCGATATAAACCTCTATCAAGCTGGTTATTATTAAATGGATTAATCACAAAACGTTCAAGAGTCATTTTAGGATGATTCAAATAACCTCTGGCCAAACCATTACCACCAATATACAGTTCACCAACTGAACCATAAGGTGTTAAATTCAATTGTTCATCTGCAATAATAAGTTGACGACCTGGTAATGGACGACCAATAGAAGCATCAAACTCCGATGATTTTATCGCTTTGACTGTACAGGTAATTGTTGCTTCGGTTGGACCATAAGCATTGAATAACTGACAATGTTTATCAATTGACAAAGAAAACCAGCGCTTAATCAAGCCCTGAGGTAAACTTTCACCACCGACAACCACTTTGCTGAGTGATGTGTGGTGCCAAAAATTTTGTGCATCATTTTTTAATAAGACCATCAAGTATGAAGGGGATAAATCCGTTACTGTGATGTGCTGTTTATTGCAGTAATGATAAAATTCTTCACGGCTCCATATTTGTTGTCCGGTCAAATGTAAACGTGCACCCACAATTAATGCAGAAAAGGTCTGCTCAGCAAAAGTATCAAAATTCATCGAGGCCATTTGCAAAAAGACATCATTGGCATTGAATGATAGAGCATCAATCATTGTCAATAAATGTTGACTAATACTTCGGTGTTCAATCATCACGCCTTTGGGCAGACCAGTAGAACCTGATGTGTATATCACATAAGCTAAATGATTGGGGTTAAATGTTTTGATTTGTGGGTCATCAACAGAATACTCCATCAATAATTTATGCGTATCACTATCATCGATACACACTGTTGTGACACCATTTAATAGTGATTGATGAGCTTCCTCAGTCACTATCATTGTTGCCTTGCCATCAGTTATCATGTGCTCAAGTCGTTGAGCTGGATAGAGAGGGTCTAATGGCAGATAGGCTGCCCCTGCCTTTAATATAGCCAGTAGACCGACGATCATATCTAACGAACGATCGACACATAAACCAACCACCTCATCAGGAACAATCTTTTGTTCTATCAAATAATGAGCCAATTGGTTAGCACGGATATTAAGTTCATTATAGGTTAATGACTCTTCTGCAAAAACAACAGCAATATCATCTGGAGATTTTACTACTTGTTTTTCAAATAATTGCTGAATACATGTTTCAGGTAATTCATTATGTTCAATAACATTGAGCTCTTCTAACAAATAATTTTGTTGTCTAGCACTTAATAATGGTAATTGAGATAACGATAATTCTGGCGTATCGACGATACCATCAATTAATATCAACAAACTTACAGCTAAACCTTCAATGGTTGATGCATCGAATACATCGCTGTTATATTCAAATCCACACTGTAAAACATCTTCTGACTCGATAATATTGAGTGTTAACTCAAACTGGGCATTGATGGCTTTGTTCTGTTCATAGTGTGAATCTGTTCTAAACTCTACATTTGGTAATTTAAGTTCAGCAGTTTCATTGGTATTCATGCTGAACATGATTTGAAACAATGCATTATGTCGTGTACTACGCGTAGGATTTAATTGGTCCACCAAATGCTCAAAAGGTAAGTCCTGATGCGCTTGAGCATCAAGATTCACCCACTTAATCTGTTGTAAAAAATCCTCAAAAGACATACTTGCTGAACCTTGAGAACGAAGCACCAATGTATTGACAAAAAAACCAATCAAAGGCTCAAGTTCTTTGCGCAATCGATTAGCAACCGGTGTGCCAATAGCAACATCATAGGTGCTTGAATAACGAGATATCAAACAGGCAAAGGCTGCATGCAATACCATAAACAAAGTGGATTGTTGCTCAAGAGCTAAGTGCTTTAAACCCTGTAATCGACTGGGTTCAATCGTAAAGGCATACTTAGCACCATGACCTGTTTGATAAAGCGGTCTGGCTCTGTCCAAAGGTAGACTGTGAGTGACAGGTAAATCTGCCAGTTGTTGGGTCCAATAATGTAATTGTCGCGCTAAAACTTCACCTGTCAAAAAATCTCTCTGCCATTGAGCATAATCTGCATATTGGATTGCTAAAGGTGCTAGATCAAGGGATTGTTTATTAAGCAGTGTTTGATAATAACTGGCAAATTCATCAATAAGAACTGACATGGACCAACCATCAGCTGCAATATGATGTAAATTGAACAGTAAAACACCCTTGTGTTGACTGACTGTGATATAGCTAACGCGCAACATCAAGTCGTTTTCTAAATCAAATGGTGTATCAGCATCCGCTTGAACAATGGTCTGAATTTTATCTTGCTGTTGAGTTAAAGGCATGGATGAAAAATCCAAAACTTCAATAGTAAATGCGAACTGTTCTCTGATGATCTGAATGATGCCTTTTTCACCATCTGCAAAGACAGTTCTTAATGGTTCATGTCTGTGAATAACCTGAATAAAAGCCTGTTCAGCAACGTCAATATTGAAAGTACCTTCAACATCCATTGCAGCACAAATATTATAATCGCTACTGCCACTTTCCATGCGGTCAATAAACCACAAACGTTGTTGGGCAAATGATGCCAGTAATTCAGTACTATCACGATCTAATGCTGCAATGGTTGTGGTTGCAGTTTCGTCACTGGCATCTATGATTTCGGCCAAAGCATCAATTTGTGGAAATTCAAAAATACTTTTAATAGACAGTTTAACCTGAAAGGCCTCTTGAATGGCTGTCACTAAACGAATGGATAATAACGAATGTCCACCCAATTCAAAAAAACCAGTACTGGTGCTGATTTTTTCAACGGGTAATTGCAATAATTGTGACCACATCTCACACAACGTATGTTCTGTGCTATTTTTAGGTGCAACATAAATACTTTGATCAAAATCAACGGCTGGTAATGCTTTATGATCAACCTTACCATTGGCTGTTAAAGGTAAAGTTTGTAACAGCATAAATTGTGCAGGTATCATATAATCAGGCAGTACTGAGTGCAAATGAGTACGTATTTCAGCAACAATATCTACATCTGAATTGACAGTATCTGATGTGTCTTGGGTAATATAAGCCACTAATTGTTGAGAACCTAAATCTGGCTGAGTAGCAATAACACAACAGGTTTGTACATCATCAACTGATGAAATTTGTTGTTCAATTTCCCCCAGTTCTATTCTAAAACCACGGATCTTAACTTGATCATCTACTCGGCCAATAAAAACCAAGTTACCATCATCAAGATACCGTACCACATCACCTGTGCGATATAAGCGTTTCATTTCACCACCAAGTGATACCTGTATAAAACGTTCAGCGGTTAATTCTGCACGATTCAAATAACCACGAGCTAGCCCGGCTCCACCAATATACAACTCACCAACTGAACCAAAAGGCATCAACTGTTGATCGCCATCTAAAACATATAATTGGGTATTGCTGATCGGTTGACCTATGGGCGGTTTTCTTTTATTGTTTTCTGATAAGTGGTAACAACTACTGACCACAGCTGCTTCAGTAGGGCCATAATGATTAACCAGTTGTGCATGATCTAAACTGATGGCTGATAATTTTTCTCCGCCTGTTAAGACATATTCAAGGTGCATGTCTTTTTGGGTATTTAACTGTTTAATTGAGGCTTCTAATAATGCTGTAGGTAGAAAACAGTGTGTGACTTGTTGTTCCACAAAACAATTAAATAACGCCGATGGCAACAGTCTGGTTTCATCTGAAATCATAACTATTTTGGCTGATGAAAGTAAGTATGGCCAAATTTCCCAAACCGCGGCATCAAACCCAATACTGGCTAAATGTGTAGCACATTTTTGCTCTGTCACATCATAAGCATCAATATGCCAATGACATAAATTAAGCAATGAATGATGTTCTACCATAACACCTTTGGGCTCACCTGTTGAACCAGAAGTATAAATAACATAAGCTAAATGACGAGTATTTAAATTTTCAAGTTGAGGGTTTGTTATGCGATAATAGGTCAAAGAAGTTGTGAATTTATCATCATCAACAAAGATTGTGATGATATCATCACTCAATAATCCTCTCTGTTTTTTTTGGGTTAAGACCATGTTGATACCACTGTCTTTAATCATGTAAGCTAAACGTTGTGGTGGATAGTTTGAGTCTAAAGGGACATAAGCACCACCCGCTTTAAGGATGGCCAGCAAGCCAATCATCATATCTAATGAGCGATCCATACATAATCCTACTAATGTATCAACAACTACACCTTGCTCAATTAAATAATAAGCCAATTGATTAGCTCGGTTGTTCAGCTCAGCATAGGTCAGCTCACCATCATCAGCTACCACTGCAATATGATGTGGGTTTTTAGCTACTTGTGCTTCAAACATTTGATGAACACATATATCAACCGCATATGATTGTTGAGTGCGGTTTAAATCGACTAATAAATAATTGTACTGTTCAACACTTAATAAGGGTAACTGAGATAACGATAATTGTGGTGTATCAATGATGCCATCAATTAATAATAACAAACTATCAGCCAATAGTTCTATAGTTGTTGCATCGAATAAATTTCGATTATATTTAAAATCACATAATAAAGCTTTATCACATTCAGTGACATTAAAAGTTAACTCAAACTGGGCATTGATGGCTTTGTTCT
>JAESTH010000304.1 GCA_016763695.1 Alcanivoracaceae bacterium | reverse complement strand
TTCCATGGCATTCGTTTTGGTATTTACCCAAATGACGAATCATTATTGGTTGGTGGCTATACTTCTTTAAGTGAGGCAAAAGAGTATGCTCTGAATGTATATCCTTCTTTAGAGTGGAATTAAATAATTGTCAGGATATCACGCAAAAGACGTATTTGATTTTGAATTTTATTAAGAAATGAGATGTGGTAGTATAAAAACGCCCTGATGCTGATATTGGTAATCCAGAGCCATTAGTTCATTTATTCGAGAGAATTACCCCGATTACTTGCCAATGCAGCTTGTTTCAGTAGAGTAAAATGCACATGAGTGTTATGAATTTCAATTTGAAAAATATAATTAACCAAGACAAGCAGCGGACTTCGCTAACTGTCACAAGCACTATTGACGGCGTAAGAGGCTACACATCTATGAGAGCAATTTTAGCGATATATATACTTTTATTCATCTGTAACGTTGTTGCTGATGAAAAAATACCGGATCTTATTATTGAAGAAATTCAAAAAGACATATACTTACACAAATCGTTTAGTCACGTAGATGGTTTTGGAATAGTAAGTGCTAATGGACTTGTCGTTGTTGAAAATAAGAAAGCATTTATTATTGATACTCCATGGTCGGAAAAAGATACCGCTAAACTCGTTCAGTGGATCAGAAATAAGGACTACGAATTAGTTGGAAGTATTTCTACGCATTCACATGAAGATAGAACTGCAGGAATAAAATGGCTTAATGCTCGTTCAATTTTGACGTACGCCTCAGCGTTAACTAACGAGCTATTAAAAAAGGAAGGCAAAGAGTTAGCAAAAAAATCGTTTGAAGGTACAAAATTTGTATTAGTAGCTGGCCTAATCGAAGCCTATTATCCTGGAGGTGGCCATACAATAGATAACATAGTGGTTTGGATGCCAAAATCACAAATATTATTTGGTGGTTGTTTTGTACGAAGCTTAGGCTCAAAGAGCCTAGGTTATACTGGTGAAGCCTATATTGAAAAATGGCCTAGCTCAGTTGAGAAAGTATTGCTAAGGTATCCAGATATCAAAACTGTTATCCCTGGTCATGGTAAAATGGGAGGTGTTCAATTATTAATGCATACCAAGCAACTTGCCGAATCAGCCTCTAACAATTCAATCCTGTCAACCGCTAAAGAGCAAGTTGATTGAGATGTTAGGTAGCAAATGCGACACTACCTAGACATCAAAGATCGACGCAAAGCATGGGAGGCGCTCTCAAACCTTTTCCTCGATACTGATGTATCTTTATTCTACGACCACTTGGCTCAGCAATTAGCTGAGACGCCATATTCTCTAATCGAGATTGAAAAAATTTTCGTAGAAGACCTATATCCAATCTGTAAATGGAACATGTGCTCCGTCGCAGGGGAGTGGATTGGCTTCGATCCAGAGTGGCTGGAAAAACGGATATGCGATAGCCGCAAGCCACTACCGTGGGGATGGAACAACTTCTTTGCAAGACTAAGCCTTAGGCTCTCGTCGCACTGGACAGAAATAAAATGGCGAACAACAAAACTTCGAGAAGCCAGGGATACATGACAGGGTGAATACATATAACTAATCATCTGTATAAGTAGATATAAATACACGACACTTGTTATACCTAATATGCATAAAAAAAGGCATTTGATCATGAGTTTTATTAAGAAATGAGATGTGATAGAATAACATCACACTAACACGAGGCCAAAATGAAAACGATAATAAGCATAAAAGCACTGTTATTAAGTTGTTAGGAGTCATTGATGATTAATCTGCAGCATTTTACACTTTCTAAAAAACAACTCGATTCCATTCCCGAGAACGAGAGAACGCTAATCTTTCTGCTTTGTCATGTCGCAAGTGAACTTGCTGTTCTTACCAAGTTGTTTCGTATTTGTTCGGCGGATGTAGAGGTAAAACAAAAATATTTCAAAGAAGCTAGAGATGCTCAATGGCTGACCATAGGCAGATTGCTTATGGGAAAGATCTATGAATTTTGGAAATTACTGGAAAAAAGTTTCTTTGCTACAAAAATATCAAAAGACTACGCGCCGCATTTTGACCAAGATACCAATGCCGCACTGGACAACTTAAAGAAATACTTTGGTTCAAATAATTTCATAAAGACTGTTCACCACAATTTTGCATTTCATTACTCAGCAGATCAGATAAAAGTAGGTTACGGAAAACTAGATAAAGATGATTCTTTAGATGCGTATTTGTCTATAACAAATGTTAACTCTCTTTATTCTTTTGCCGAATCAGTAGTATTTCGTTCAATGATGGAAAGCATCAGCCCAAATGATCATGCAAAAGCGATAACATCGCTTCTTGATGAAACATCGAAAGTTATTAAATGGATCAACGAATTCATAGGAGGCTGTGTTGCTACTTGCCTTACATTACATGTCGGAGGGGATTTAGGCGCTAAGGAGAATAAAATCGAAGACGCAGAGGACTGGAAAACCATCACCATTCCATACTTCGTTGAGATAGAGGAAAATGATTCCTAATAAACGCATGCAGCCAGACAAAATGCCTGCTACGTGTGTATATTCCCGCTCTTGCAAGTGTTACACCAATCTACAACCCATTAATAATATGCTCACTCCAATTTTCCATTTCGCCTTGGTGGTTTTTTAGTTCATCAATGGTGAATAATCCCACAACATGTATCTCATCTTCGTTGCTTTTTATGGTATTGGATGACAATTCCCATTGTTCTACCACACCGATATGGACACGGCCTACAGGGGTGCTGCCATCATATATATAACCCAGGTGTTTTTTAGACACAATGTCAGAGACAATCAGTTCTTCATCGATTTCTCTTTGCCCAGAATTTTCTATGGTTTTATCTAGATTGATTTCACCGTCGTCATTATATGCTAAATCAAAGGCATCGATGTGACCGCCAAATCCGATGGAGTGCATATTGTGTAAGCGCTCTTCGCCACCTTTTTTGGTGCGCTGATAAAGAGCTATTTTTCCTTGATAGGAAAGCAATACATAAGGGATGATTTGTTTGAAGTTTTCATTGGTTTCAAGAGTAGGCCTAGGACCAATCCATATCTTATTGACATCAAATATGTTTTTTTCTGTTTTGATAAAGCCATCTGTATTAATTTCTTTATCGACAATTTCACTTTCAGTACAAATGATATGTTGCATTATTAAACCTCAATTCTTTAATCGACAAACATTATAGTCCCATGTCAAAATAGTGGAATAAAATTCACATAATGACACATGAATTTAGCCTTTAGTAATTGTAAAAATAAAGATTAACTTTCCTATAGACATAATCAGGCAAGTACTACCAAGATATTTGCCCCGCGACATAATATTATCATTCATATATTTTTCAAATTGATGGTTTGATAACAGCTAGAATATCATTAGTGAGGTAAAAATCGTTGAAATAACATTGATTGAATCAGGTCTACAATATGTAGGTATGATGAAACACTTCATTATAGTTCTTTATAATTACTTTCAATAACAGGTCTATTTTTTAGTCTTCATCAATAATAATTAATTATTTTACAGCTTGTCAAATGTATCGTTTAGCTGCTTATATTGACACTGAGATGTTATTATCATGATTAGTTACTGAACCCAAATATTCTTTATATTCATAATTAAACTAAAAAAGGCTATAAAAATGACAACTATTCCTTCCGTAGATGTTCAACAAATGACTGAAGTTGATCGCATAATGATAGAAGACTATCACATTGAGCTGATTCAAATGATGGAGAATGCTGGGCGAAACTTAGCACATTTGGCCAGGGAGCTTTTTTTACAAGGAAACCCTCAGGGTAAAAATGTATTGGTAATGGCTGGTAGTGGTGGAAATGGCGGTGGTGCTTTGGTGGCTGCCAGACGTTTGGCAAACTGGGGCGCAAGTGTCGTGGTTGCCCTGACTAAACCAGCAACAGCAATGCGAACAATCCCTGCACATCAATTAGATATTTTACAACGTATGAAAATAGCAGGTACTGAAACCATTGTTAATATAAATCAACTAGCTAAGCAGTCGCAAAAGCAACCCTTTGATGTTATTTTAGATGGTATAATTGGTTACAATTTAAATGGCAACCCTTATGGGTTGTCAGCTGAATTAATTAAATGCGCCAACCAGCAACCAAGCCCCGTTTTGGCACTGGACTGCCCATCAGGTGTAGATACCACCAGTGGCAAGGTTTATCATCCTGCCATTCGAGCAGCAGCCACTTTAACCTTGGCTTTACCTAAAAAGGGTTTATTATTGAATGAAATACAAAAACAGACAGGTGATTTGTATTTGGCAGATATCAGCGTGCCTCCTGAATTATATGCATCAGACTCTCTGGGATTAACCGTTGATGCTATATTTGCGCGCAATGAAATTGTAAAAATACAAGTGAATGATTAATGGCATATCCAAGCTCTGTAAGTATAAATTTATTGTGTATCATGATGATAATAAAGTCTCATGAATCTTTTGAAATGAGTAAATATTATGCAAGTAAATAAACAATCAAAAAAGAAAAAACTGGTGATAATTGGCGGTGGCTTTGCTGGAACTACATTGGCCCGTAAGTTAGAAAAAAAAATGCCTGATGATTGGGATATTTATTTACTCAGTCAAACTAATTTTGTTACCTATAATCCATTGTTACCTGAAGTGGTTGGCGCTTCAATTTTGCCTGGACATGTGCAGTCACCAATACGTCAGATGCTTAAGCGCACTCGTATTTGTATGGTTACGGTTGATAAAGTGGATTATAAACGCCGTGTAATTTGTTATCACAATGATGAACCAGGTGAGTTGTCTTTTGATCAATTGGTGTTTG